>QWQL01000100.1 GCA_003670825.1 Planctomycetota bacterium | reverse complement strand
CCGGGGCCAGAAACGGCCTCAGCAGCCACACCGGCGCCGCGGCGAGCACCGCGTAGAAGGCCATCGAGAGCCCCGAGACGAAATGCGGCAGGTGGGCGATGGAGTCGCCGTAGCAGGCGGCGTTGAGCGACTTGGCCGCCTGGAGCAGCAGGATGTTGAGCGATACGAAGTAGGGTGTTTCGTCCCCCTTCGCGTGGATCAGCGTGTGCCAGAAGCCCCGGTTGAAGAGCTTCGCCATCCACACGCCGTCTTCGGTGTAGAGGGTGGGCACCAGCAGCGAATGAGGATCGCGGAGATAGAGCAGCCCCATCCCGACCGCGACCAGCGCGAGGAATCCGACGGCATCCCGGCAGGACTTCGACCACCCCATGCCAATGCTGGCCTCCCACTCCAGGCGACCCACCGCCCGGCTTTCGGGATATCGATCGTCCTGCCGTTGCCGCATCGCCCCAGCGAGCCGCCGCCGGCCAATCCTGCACGAGCGGCACGGAAACCATGCCGACGGTATGGGCCATTCCGACGGTATGGGCCCTGCCGACGGTATGGGCCCTGCCGCTGCGGCACACCCTGCGGCCCCACGAGACAAGGTCTGGCTCGAACGCACGATTCCCGGGAATGGCGTTGCCTGGGCTCAAAGCAGGCGGCCCGGGCTTTTCAGCCCGGGCCGCCCCGTTTCCCAGTCGTTTCCGTGCCGCCGAACCTGCGTGGAGCCCGGCGTCGATCGTCACTCAACCGCGATCACTCGCAGCAGGGCACCTCGCGGATCACCGTCTTGGGCACGCAGCGGGTCACCGTGTAAGCGACCTGCTTCGGCACCATCCGGACCACGTCGATGGTCTTGGTGTAGTGGACCGGACGCGTGGTGCACACCGGCACCTGCTTGACGCGGGTCTCCTTCACCATCGTGCAGACCTTGTAGCACTCCTCCCGGCTCCGCTCCTCGCGGACCATCCGGCAGACCTTCGACGTGCAGGTCTTCACCCGCTGCTCCGGCACCATCGTGCACACCTGGTACTGGCAGGTACGAACCTGCTCCTCTGGCACCATGCGGCACACCTTGTAGCAGCAGGTCTTCACCCGCTGTTCCGGAACCATCTTGCACACCTGATAGGTGCGAACTCGCTGCTCCGGTACCATCCGGCAGACCTGGTACTGGCAGGTGCGAACCTGCACCTCCGGCACCATGCGGCAGACCTGGTACGAGCAGGTGCGAACCCGCTGCTCGGGAACCATCTTGCACACCTGATAGGTCCGAACCCGCTGCTCCGGAACCATCCGGCAGACCTGGTACTGGCAGGTGCGAACCCGCTGCTCGGGCACCATCTTGCACACCTGGTAGGTCCGAACCCGCTGCTCCGGAACCATGCGGCACACCTGGTACGAGCACGTGCGAACACGCTGCTCGGGGACCATGCGGCACACCTGATAGGTGCAGACCCGCTGCTCTGGAACCATCCGACAGACCTGGTACTGGCAGGTGCGAACCCGCTGCTCGGGAACCATCTTGCAGACCTGGTAGGTCCGAACCCGCTGCTCGGGAACCATCCGGCACACCTGATAGGTGCAGGTCCGTACCCGCTGCTCCGGAACCATGCGGCACACCTGGTAGGTGCGGACCCGCTGCTCCGAAACCATCCGGCAGACCTGGTACTGGCAGGTGCGAACCCGCTGCTCAGGCACCATCGTGCAGACCTTGAAGCACCGCACCCGCTCTTCCGGAACCATCCGGCAGACGGTGTAGCTGCAGGTCTTCACCCGCTGCTCCGAGACCATCTTGCAGACCTTGTAGCACTGCTTCTCGACGATCGTCTCGTTCTCATAGCGAACGCAGGCGACTTCCTTCTCGCAGACCGACGGCACCCAGACCTTCTTGGTGATCGTCCGCGGCGGGCACTGCTCCTCGACCATGCAGGCCTTGCCCGGCACGTAGCACTTCCGGCCCGAGCAGTCGCTCTCCCAGTGGCCCGGCTCACGGATGCACCGCTTCACCACCGGACCGGGGATCTCGCAGCACTCGGTCTCCCAGCGGCCGCTGCAGACCTTGACGGTCTTGGTGAAGTGCACCGGCTTGCAGACCGTCCGGCAGACGTCCCGCTCGCGGGTCTCCCACACCGGCTTGCACACGGTGTAGGGAATCTCCTTCGTGCAGACCTCGCGGACGGGCTTGCAGACCGTGTAGGTCTCCTGCCGCTCCTCGTACACCGGCTTGCAGACGGTGTAGGGAATCTCTTTCGTCATCGTCTCATACACCGGCTTCGTCACCGTGGTGCACTGTTCGCGGGTCTCATAGACCGGCTTGCAGACAGTGTAGGGGATCTCCTTCGTGCGGGTCTCATGCACCGGCTTGCAGACCGTGTAGCACTGCTCACGGGTCTCGTAGACGGGCTTGCAGACCGTGTAGGGAATCTCCTTCGTCATCGTCTCATACACCGGCTTGCAGACGGTGTAGGTCCGCTGACGGGTCTCATAGACCGGCTTGCAGACGGTGTAGGGGATCTCCTTCGTCATCGTCTCGTACACCGGCTTCGTCACCGTGTAGCACTGTTCGCGGGTCTCGTACACCGGCTTGCAGACCGTGTAGGGGATCTCCTTCGTGCAGGTCTCATACACCGGCTTCATCACCGTGGTGCACTGCTCGCGGGTCTCGTACACCGGCTTGCAAACGGTGTAGGGGATCTCCTTCGTCATCGTCTCGTAGACCGGCTTGCAGACCGTCGTTCGGATCTCACGGGTCTTGGTCTCGTAGCAGGGCTTCATCACGGTGGTGCACTGCTCGCGGGTCTCATACACGGGCTTGCAGACCGTGTAGGGGATCTCCTTGGTGACCGTCTCGTAGACCGGCTTGCAGACCGTCGTCCGGATCTCACGGGTCTTGGTCTCGTAGCAGGGCTTCATCACCGTGTAGGGAATCTCCTTCACGACCGTCTCCCACACCGGCTTGCAGACGGTGTAGTTGATGGTGCGCGTACGGGTCTCCCACACCGGCTTGCAGACGGTGTACTCGACGTCCTTGAACGACTTCTCCGTCTCGTAGCGGACGCAGTCGATCTCCCGCTGCTCGACGACCTTCTCACAGACGGTCTTGTAGCAGGTGTACTGCTTCTGCTCGTACACGACGTCCTTGACCAGCCGTGTGCCACAGCACGACGGTGCAGCCTCACAGCTCGGTTCTGGGGACGAATCACAACTCGAACACGACGCACACGCGCTGGCGAAGCTGACCGTTGTCATCTTCGCCCCGCCGTGCTGATAGCTGGCAAGACCGCAGTACGCGGCGTCGGCCCGATGGACCGACGTCACGATGCTGGCGATCGCCAACAGACAGGCGAACCAGGTCCTTCTCATGTCTGCCGCCTCTGACGAGGAGGCCTCCTGCACTGGGTGAAATCTGGGAAACGACACGCTGGGGTGGGGGATGGGCGGCCCATCTCCACACAACCTTAAAGATCGGCCATAAACTCCCCGTAGGTTGACCACTCCTCGCAACCAGCCTGGTTTTTCTAGAGTCACTGGCACGTCACAACCGTCACGGTCAAGGGTGACAGCCCTGCTTCCTTGGCACTTTCCCGCGCGATCGTTACAGTCCCACCGCGGCCCGCGGCAGTTCCACCGGCAGTCTTTTCCATGACGGATCAGCGAACCCAGCCGCCCCAAGCCGCAGATCTTCCCTCCGATGCCTCCGTGCCGAAGGTCGTGGTCAGCCGGCTGAGCCTCTATCTCCGCGAGCTCCAACGGCTCGTCGCGGCCGGCCAGCAGACCATCTCGTCGAGCCAGCTCGGCACCATGCTCGGCTTCAGCGACGCACAGGTTCGTAAGGACTTGGGCTTCTTCGGGCAGTTTGGCTACCCCGGCGTCGGCTATCGCTGCGACGAACTGATCCGCGCGATGCGCGACATCCTCGGCACGAATCATTCATGGAGCGTGGCGATGGTCGGCGCGGGCAATCTCGGCCAGGCGCTCCTGGGCTACCGTGGCTTCGGGCGGCAGAACTTTGCGATCGCGGCCGCCTTCGACGCCGACTCCGCGAAGGTCGGCCAGACCATTCAAGGCGTGCGCATCCAGCCACTCGACGAGCTCGCCGAGACGGTACGGGACAAGGGCATCCGCCTCGGGATGCTCGTCGTGCCCGCGGAGCGGGCCCAGGAGGCCGCCAACCTACTCGTGGCGGCGGGGATCGAGGGGATCGTCAACTTCGCCCCGGTCACGCTGGTGCTGCCGCCGCATGTGCAAGCCGTGGGCGTCGATCTGGCGATCGAACTGGAGCAGCTCTCGTTCGCCGTGACCAGCAAACTCGCCCGGGCTGCGGGCGATCCGGGGGGGCCGGCAGACCCCTGAAGACCTCGGCCCGGAGCCGTTATAGTGGAGGCCTCTGCCCGATGGTGTAACGGTAGCACAAGGGATTTTGGTTCCCTTTGTCTAGGTTCGAATCCTAGTCGGGCAACTTCGCCCCCGCCGGGGGTGCTTGCGAACTCCACGGCGGCGCGGCACACTTTCGTCGGAAATGAGTGGCTCGGCTGCCGCCGTCCCACTCTCTCCCGTCCCCATCTCTGAAGGAACCGCTGGTGAACCGCTGACCGTCGTCCGCCTTGTCGGACGATGGATTTTTTGATGCCCACCCGCCACTCGACGGCGGATGTGTCCTGGCATCTGGTTCCCAGCCCTCTGCGTTTCCAGCCTCCGATCGCCCTGCCGGGTGGTCGTCTCGCCGTCCTTGGAGATTCCAATGTCCCGATTCACCGTCGTCTGTACCGCGCTCGTCTCGCTCGCCGCCACCGTCTCGCTGGCCGATACGGTCTACGTCACCAGTTTCACAACCGGTGAGATCATCTCCTATGATTCCACCGATCCCGCCGGCACCCGAACCGTGCTCTCCGGATCGGGCTCGCTGATCAAGCCGGGGGCCCTGACGGTCGGCCCTGACGGCAATCTGTACATCGGCGAAGACGGCGACGGCGCGACGTTCGCCCCGCGGATCTCGAAGTTCGAGCCGGCGACGCTCACCCTCTCGACCGTGGTTGCCTTCGGCAGCTTCGAGGTATTTCCCGGCAGCCTCGCCTTCCAGGGCAACGACCTGCTCGTGGGCCGCAATCCGTTCTTCGGCAACACCGGCCCGATCGTGAAGGTCTCGAATGCCACCGGCGGCGCGGTGGCATTGAGTGACTACACCACAGGGGGCAGCCTTGCCAGTAGTCCGGGCCTGGCCCTCGGGGCCGACGGGCGGCTCTACGTCTCCGACCAGACCTATAACTTTGGTACGGCCATCGCGAGCGGCCCGGTCAAGCGGTTCGACTCGGCGGGTGCTTTCGTGGGCGAGGTGATCGCCAGTGGCTCCAGCGGTCTTGCCGGCCCGACCGGCCTCGCAATCTCCGGCTCAACGCTCTACACGGCGAGCATCATGACCGGCACGGTGCTCCGCACCGATCTCAGCACCGACATCACCACCTCGTTCGCCAGTGCCGGCGGCGCCTTTGAGGTCGGGACCCTGGCCCTGCTCGCCGATGGCGGGCTGCTCGCGGGGAGCCCCTCGGGCTTAGGATCGATTTATCGCTTCGGCACCGACGGCACGCTGCTCGAGACGTATGCCTCGGGGCTCGGCCAGATCGGCGGCATCGCCACGGTGGCGGCCGTCCCTGAACCCGGCGGGGTCACGCTCGCCGTCGGAGGCCTCGCGGTGCTCGGCTGGCTCGCCCGCCGCGGCCGCCGCGATCGCACCGCATGATCCGCAGACCGTCCGGCTTCTCACTCATCGAACTCCTCGCGGTCGTGGCGATTCTCGCGACGCTCGTTGGGCTGCTGCTGCCCGCGGTGCAGGCCGCACGAGAATCGGCCCGCCGGTCGAGTTGCAGCAACAACCTGCGGCAGATCGGCCTCGCGGCGGCCAACCACGAATCGGCCCGCGGCCGATTCCCCGTCGGTGCCGAATCGCGACAGTGGGACGAGCGGCCTGATTTTCCCCACCAGTTCTTTCGCTGGTCGGTGCTCGCCCACCTCGCCCCCTACTACGAACAGGAGCAGCTGCTCCGCAGGCTCGACCTCTCGGTGCCGCTCTACGTCGGCCTCTCACCGGGCGACATCGCCCCGCAGAACAAACCCCTCGTCAAGCTCACGATACCTCTGTTTCTCTGCCCGAGCGACATCGCCACGGCCGTGGCCGACCTCTTCGGGCCAACCAACTACGCCGGTTGCACCGGTAGCGGCGTTGACGGCGGATCGCCGTTCGAGACCAACGGCATGTTCGGCATCAACTCGCGAACAAGGCCCCGCGACATTCGCGATGGCCTGTCGAAGACGGCCGCCTTTTCCGAGAGCATCCTCGGGGCTGGTCCCAAGGCCACCACGTCACCGGACGGCATCGAACCTGCGACTGGCTACGGATTCACGTTTGCCGCGCCGCTCACGGCCGCTGGCTGCGGCCGCCCCTTTTACTACAACTTCACCGACCTCCGCGGCTTCTCCTGGGCCAACGGCGAATACCGCACCACGCTCTACAACCACGCCCGCCAGCCCAATGGCGCCGCGCTCGACTGCCTCTCGGCCCTGATGACCACGCCCGACAAGTCGCGGATGTACGCGGGCTACGGCTGGCGAACTGCCCGCAGCCGGCACACGGGGGGCGCGGTCGTCGGCATGGCCGACGGTGCGGTGCGGTTCATAGCCGACAGCGTCGATCCCACCGCGTGGGAGGCCACGGCGACGATCGCCGGCGGCGAGGCGGCTCCGCTCCCGTAGCTGGTGCAGTGCCTCATGACCGCCGCATGGGTGAGCCTTTCTGCCTCCTGACGAAGGCCCCACGGCTCACCGCATCGGGCTGCCACCAGACGAGTCTGCATAGTCCTTCCGCAGCCAGGCCAGCACCCGCAGCATGTCCGCAGGTAGCGGGCTCGAGAAGCGGAGTGTCTCCCCGCTCACCGGATGCACGAAGCCGAGTTCTGCCGCGTGCAGCATCACCCGCGGAGCCCGGGATTCGTCCTGCTTGCCGTCGCGGCGACTCGAGGCATAGACCCGCTCGCCGCACACCACATGACCGCTCTCGGCCATGTGGATCCGAATCTGGTGGGTGCGGCCCGTTTCGAGGCGGCACTCCACGAGCGTGTAGTCGTCGCCAAACTGCTCCAGCGGCGCCACGTGCGTGACCGCTTCCTTGCCCTCCTCGCCCTCGGCCGAGCCGCGGCGACCGTCACCCCGGTCGCGAATGAGTTGCGACCGGATCGTGCGGGCCGTCACCCGGCCCACGACGATCGCGAGGTAACGGCGGTGCGTGGTGTGCAGCCGGAACTGCTCGGCGAGGATGCGGCTCGCCGGCACGTTCCTGGTGAAGACGACCAGGCCGCTCGTCTCGCGATCGATGCGGTGCACGGCCCGCACCGGCTGGATCCGCCGCCGCTTCGGCTCACCGCGGCCGGCGACGCCGCCGAGCCTCCTGAAGAGATGGCGGCCGATCGCGTCGGGCACCAGTTCCTCGAGGGTGGGCTGCACCTGCCGCCGCCGCGTTGGCCACGAGGCCTCCTCGTGATGCCGCGTCGTGTTCACGCCTGTCGGCTTCTCGACCACCACGACGTCGTCATCGACGTGCACGACGGCCACGTCGTCTGCCTTGGGGAGCGGCGCGGCCGCCACCTCGAGCACCTTGACGACCTCGCCCGCCTTCAGCCGCCGGGCCGCGTCGGTGCAGACGTTGCCATGCACGAGCACATGCCGTGACCGCACCAGTTTCTGGATCCGTGACCAGGCCGTGCCCTCCATCCGCGATCGCAGGAATGCGGCCAGCGTCTGCCCCACATCGGACTCGGTGAGGTGGTGCACGGTGCCAGATTGTCGTTTTGTCATCTCCGGATGATGCACGGCCGGCCCGCCGGAATCCACGCTTGACCGGTTTTTTCGCGGTTTTAGACTCTCATGTGAGGCTGCGCATTCCGCGCCGCCGTCGTTTTCGCGTCCTGAGGACCCTTCCAACGTGCCCGGCACCTGCGTCATCGGCCTGCAATGGGGAGACGAAGCCAAGGGCAAACTCGTCGACATCCTGACGGAAGAGCACGAGATCGTCGTCCGCTACGCGGGCGGGGCGAACGCCGGGCACACCGTCGTCTCCGACGGCCAGACCTGGAAACTCTCGATCATTCCTAGCGGCATTCTTCGCGACGGGGTGGCCTGCGTGGTCACCGGTGGTGTGGTTCTCGATCCCGCCAAGGTGATCGACGAAATGGACGGCCTGGAGTCGCGGG
>QWQL01000030.1 GCA_003670825.1 Planctomycetota bacterium | reverse complement strand
GTTCGAAGGCATGCCCACAGCCGTCGCAGACGTAGTCATAGGTCGGCATCGCTCACGCTCCCTTCGCCACGATCACCTGTGCCGGGCGCACCACCCGGTCGTGCAGCCTGTAGCCGCGACTGGCGGTGCCGATGACCGTGCCAGCCGCAACGCCGGGCAAATCCTGCTGGAGGACGGCATCGTGGACCGTCGGGTCGAAGGGGGTGCCGTCAGTCTCGATCGTCTGGCAGCCATGGCTGCCGAGGAGTTTCTCGATCTGCTGGGCCGCCATCCTGAAGCCCGACCGCAGTGTCTCCACGTCGACCGTCTTCTCGGAGGCCTCGATGGCGCGGAGCACGTTGTCGAGCACCGGCAGCAGGTCACGGAGGACGTCGATCTCCCGATACCGCTGGGCGTCGTCGTACTCCCGCCGCGACCGCTTGCGGAAGTTCTCGAGTTCCGCCTGAGACCGCAGGAGCCGCTCCTGGAGTTCAGCGATCTGCTCGTCCATCGCCCCGGTCGCGGTCGCCTGCTCGACGATTTCGGCCGGCTCCGGTGCGTCGTCACGATCCTCGTTCGTCATGATCCCTGCTCCTTGCTTTCACCTTCAGTGTCGGTGCTCTGGAAGTATTCGGCAAGCCGGCTGAGGAACGACGACCGCTTGGGGCTGACGGCGGCGCGTTCCTCCTTCGCGAGCTCGCGGAGCAGTTCCTCCGCCCGCGGCGAGAGGGTCTTGGGAATCTCGACCTGCACGTGCACGTGCAGGTCGCCGACGCCCCGACCACGGACCTCCGGCATGCCAAACCCACGGACGCGGATCACGTCCCCGCTCTGCGTGCCCCGGGCAATTTGGAGCGGTTTGGCGCCATCAAGCGTGGGCACGTCCACCGTGGCGCCGAGTGCGGCCTGCGTGAAGCTGACCGGGACCTCGCAGTGAAGTTCGCGGCCGTCCCGCGCGAGGAACGGGTGGGTCTCGATCTCGATCACGCAGTAGCAGTCTCCGGGGGGCCCGCCGCTACCACCGGGTTCCCCCTCACCGGCGAGTCGCACGCGAACATCGCTGTCGACGCCGGCGGGGATCGTCACCCGCCGCTCCACGTGCTCTTCCTTTAGGCCGGCGCCACCGCAGTCGGTGCACTTCTCGCGGATCACGCTGCCTGCCCCGCGGCACGCCGGGCAGGTCGTCTGCAGACGAAACACGCCGGCCGACTGAATCACCTGCCCCTTGCCACCGCAGTAGTCGCAGGCCTGCGGTTTCGTGCCCTTCTTGGCCCCCGAGCCGTCGCAGGTGCCGCACATCTCGTGCCGCGCGAACTCGACTGTCTTGGTCGCCCCGCGGGCGGCCTCCACGAGCGAGAGCGATACCTGGCAGAACACGTCGCGACCCTTCCGCGACCGGCTGCCGCGGCCCCGGCCGCCGAAAGCGTCGCCGAAGATGCCCCCGCCGAACAGGTCTCCGAAGGCCTCGAAGATGTCCGACATCTCGTTGAAGTCGTGCTGCCGGCCTCCCTGGAGTCCGGCATGGCCGTAGCGGTCGTACCGCGCCCTGAGATCGGCGTCGGACAGCACCTCGAAGGCCCGCGCAGCTTCCTTGAACCGGGCCGCAGCCTCATCGTTGCCCGGATTTTTGTCCGGGTGGTGCTTGACCGCCAGTTTGCGATACGCGTCGGTGATCTGTGCGGAGGTGGCCCGGCGTTCAACGCCGAGCACCTCGTAGTAGTCGCGCTGATCGACCATTCGAGGCTACCTGACGCTGCCCTCGATCTTCCGCTTCTTCGCGTCGTCCTTGTCGAGGTTGGTGACGAGCGCCTGGGTCGTCAGCAGCAGGCCCGAGATGCTGGCGGCATTCGTGAGCGCCACCCGAACAACCTTGACGGGGTCGATGATCCCAGCCTTGAGCATGTCGACATACTCGCCCTTGTTGGCGTCGTAGCCGATGTTCACGTCTTTCTGGGCAACTTCGTCGGCCACCACAGCGCCGTCGATTCCGCAGTTCTCGGCGATCTGGCGGATCGGAGCCTCCAGGGCGTGGAGGATGATGTCGACACCGATTTTCTCATCTCCCTTGGCCTGCGAGCGGGCCTTCTCCACGGCCTCGCGACAGCGGAGCAGAGCCACGCCGCCACCGGGAACAATCCCCTCTTCAACCGCCGCCCGGGTAGCGTGAAGAGCGTCCTCCACGCGGGCCTTCTTCTGCTTCATCTCGGCTTCCGTGCCGGCACCGACCGATACGATCGCCACGCCGCCGGTCAGTTTCGCCAGCCGCTCCTGCAGTTTCTCGCGATCGTACTCGCTCTCGGTATTCTCGATCTGCGTGCGGAGTTGATGCACGCGGGCCTGAACATCGGACTGCTTGCCGGCCCCCTGCACGATGGTCGTCTCGCTCTTGTCAACCGTCACGCTCTTGGCCTTGCCGAGGTGGGAGAGGTCGAGGCTTTCGAGCTTCAGACCGAGGTCCTCGCTGATCAGCGTGCCACCGGTGAGGGTGGCGATGTCGCCGAGCATTGCCTTGCGGCGGTCACCGAAGCCGGGTGCCTTCGAGGCGCACACATTCAGCACCCCACGGAGTTTGTTGACGACCAGTGCCGTCAGCGCGTCGCCGTCGAGGTCTTCGGCAATGATCAGCAGCGGCTTGCCCGACTGCGCCACCTTCTCCAGCAGCGGCAGGAGGTCGCGGAGGTTCGAGATCTTCTTCTCGTGGATCAGGATCAGGGCGTCGTCGAGTTGGCAGACCATTTCGGCCGGCTTGTTGATGAAGTAGGGCGACACGAAGCCCTTGTCGAACTGCATGCCGTCGACGAACCGCACGGTTGTCTCGGTGGTCTTCCCCTCCTCGACCGTGATCACGCCGTCCTTCCCGACTTTCTGCAGGGCTTCTGCCAAGAGGTCGCCGATTGCCCGGTCGTTGTTGGCACTGATTGCGCCCACCTGGGCGATCTCCTCGGGCCGCTCGACCTTGCGGGCCATCTCCATCAGTCGCTGCACGGCCGCGGCCACACCCTTCTCGATCCCGCGGCGAACTGCCGTGGGATTGGAGCCAGCGGCCACGTTCCGGGTGCCCTCGCGGAAGATCGCCCGGGCCAGCACCGTTGCCGTGGTGGTGCCGTCGCCAGCGAGATCCGACGTCTTCGACGCGACCTCGTTGACCAGTTTCGCACCCATGTTCTCAAACGCGTCTTCGAGATCGACTTCCTTACTGACGGTGACGCCGTCCTTGGTCACCGTCGGGCCGCCATACGCCTTGTCGATGATGACATTCCGGCCGGTCGGTCCCATGGTCACGGCCACGGCACTGGCCAGTTTTTCCACGCCCTTGAGCAGTTTGGCGCGGGCACTGTCGTCGAACATCAGTTGCTTGGACACGGCTGAATCTCCTCGTTAGGCGGCAAATCGTTCGTGGTCGTGGTCGTCAATCTCACTGTCACTCAGGCACTGCCAAAGACTGCCCTTCGGCTCGCGGACCCCTCGGCCGATCGGGCGGAGCGGGCCACAAAGCGCTGCTCCGCGATCAAGCCAGGACCTTGGCCAGGATGTCGGTCTCTCGAAGGATCTTCACTTCGTGGCCGTCGACCTCGATGTCGCTGCCCGAGTACTTGCCATAGATCACCTCGTCACCCACCGACAGGGCCGGAGTTGCCCGCTGGCCGCTCTCGAGAAGTTTGCCGGGGCCGATCGCGATCACATGGCCCCGCTGGGGCTTCTCCTGAGCCGAGTCGGGCAGCACGATGCCGCCGGCGGTCCGCTCTTCGGCCTCGACGGGTTCCACAACGACGCGGTCATCAAGCGGACGAATCTTCAGGTTCTTAGCTGCCATCTGCGTAGTCTCCGATTCGGGTTGAAAAAGTGTCAGTATTGGTTTCCGAGGGTGGTCAGCGGGCGATCACATCATGCCGCCCATTCCTCCCATGCCACCCATCCCCATGCCTCCCATTCCGCCCATGCCACCCATGCCGCCCCCCATCCCGTGGTCATGACCGTCGCCTGCCGCCGGCTCCTCGTCCTTCGGGATCTCGGTGATCAGGGAGTCGGTCGTGAGCAGCAGCGCCGCCACGCTGGCAGCGTTTTGCAACGCCGTCCGCACCACCTTGGCCGGATCAATCACGCCGGCACTGACAAGGTCGCAGTACTCGCCCTTGTCGGCGTCATAGCCGTCGTTCTTCCCCTTCATGTGCCGGACGCGGTTGACCACGACCGAGCCGTCGGTACCCGCGTTCTCGGCAATCGCCTCGAGGGGATACCGCAGCGCGTTCTTCACGATCGTGGCTCCCATCTTCTCGTCGCCCTCGAGGTCGAGTTTTTCCAGTGCCTTTTCGCTGCGGAGCAGGGCCACGCCACCGCCGGGCACGATGCCCTCCGCGAGGGCCGCCTGCACCGCGCTCTTGGCGTCGTCGATCAGCGCCTTCCGCTCCTTCATCTCGGTCTCGGTCGCCGCCCCGACATTGATCTGGGCCACGCCACCGGCGAGTTTCGCCAGCCGTTCCTGGAGTTTCTCGCGATCGTAGTCGCTCGTGGTCTTGCCGATCTCATCGCGGATCTGAGCCACCCGGCCATCAATCGCGGCCTTGGCCCCGGCACCACTGACAATGGTCGTATTCTCAGCCTCGATGATCACCTTCTTGGCCCGGCCCAGGTCGGTAAGTTTCACGCCGTCAAGCGCGATCCCGAGATCCTTGAAGATCGCCTGTCCGCCCGTGAGCGCGGCGAGGTCGCCGAGCATCGCCTTGCGGCGGTCGCCGTAGCCGGGAGCCTTGACGGCGACCGACTGCACGATGCCCCGGAGTTTGTTGACGACGAGCGTGGCCAGCGCCTCTCCCTCGATGTCCTCCGCAATCACCACGAGCGGTTTGCCCGCTTTGCTAATCGCCTCGAGCAGCGGCACCAGGTTCTTCGCGCTGGAAATCTTTTCTTCGTAGAGCAGGATGTATGGGTTTTCGAGTTCGCACACCTGGCTCTCGACGTTGGTGACGAAGTGCGGCGAGAGGAAGCCACGATCAAACTGCATGCCCTCGACCACATCGACGGTCGTCTCGGCCTGCTTGCCCTCTTCGACCGTGATCACGCCGTCCTTGCCCACCTTGAGGAAGGCCTCGGAGAGCACGTTGCCGATCGTCGGGTCGTTGTTGCCCGCGATCGTCGCGATCTGCATCAGTTCTTTTTTGTTCTTTTCATTGATCGGCGTGGCCATCGCCAACACGGCTTTCGACACGGCCACGACGGCCTTGTGGATGCCGCGGGACAGAGCCATCGGGTCAGCGCCCGCGGCGATCATCTTGATGCCCTCGCGAAAAATCGCTTCCGCGAGCACTGTGGCGGTCGTGGTGCCGTCGCCAGCGACATCGTTCGTCTTGCTGGCCGCCTCCTTCACGAGTTGGGCGCCAAGGTTTTCGAACGGATCCTCGAGGTCGATATCTTCGGCCACCGTCACGCCGTCTTTGGTGACTTTGGGCGAACCCCAGCCCTTGTCGAGCACCGCGTTGCGGCCCCGGGGGCCGAGCGTGCTTTTCACGGCACGAGCGAGTTTGGAAACGCCGGCAAGCAGCGATTGACGCGCTTCGTCGTCGAACACCATTTGTTTGGCCATGAAAGACTCCTCGGGGCTAGATCGGTCTGGATGAGCGTGGGAGGTGACGGATTGGCAGCCCATCCTCGGGATGAGCCAAGAGAAAGCAACCCGCGTGCCACGGATGGCCTCAACCCGGCTGTTCTCTGGATTTCCCGGTTTTTTTGCAGGCTGCGAACTTTGATTCCGAACGGACCCGACAGCGAGATGCCGATTTGGCAGGAGCGGAGTGAGCGTGCACACGAACCCGATCTCAAGAGGACGCCGTCTGAAAAAAGGACGTCGAGCGGTGCCGTGAGCGGGCTGCCGCGGCACCCAATCGAAGCCCATCACCACTCAGAGGCGTGCGGAAGTGCCGTTGACCATTCTCCCCACCCTCCGGCTACACTCCACCCGCAACGGCGTTCGGCACACCGCTGGACCTCCTGCAGACGACCGTCGCAGTCGAGACCTCCAGGCAGGCAGCAGACACGGCCCCATGCCAACTTCCCTGCATACCGTCGGCCTGGCAGCGGCCACGTGTGCGGTCGCCAGCCACGCGATGGTCGAAGCCCGGCTGTCGGCGATCGATACGCTGCGCACCGGGGGTTGGCCGACCACGGCGCCGGCCTTGCCGCCACGGTTTCTCCGGCACTCCGACGAGCAGACGGTCGTCGGCATGCACGCCGTGCTGGCGGCGATCGCGCGGTATCCGGAGCCGCGGCCCTCGTTCGACCTCCACGGCGTGATTGCCGCATCCTGTCAGGCTGGGAGGATTTCCGCAGCACAGACGCTCGTTCAGGCGGCTGCCATCGGCGGTACGGCCGTCTCGACGCGAATCGTGCCGGAATGTTCGCTGCATTCTCCAGCGGGTGCCGTGAGCGTTGGCCTGGGCATGCACGGGCCGAATATTGGCGTCGGTGGCGGGCCTGATGCGCTTGCCGAGGGCTTGTTCACCGCGATCTCCTGGCTGCGTCCCATGGCAGCGGGCCGGATGCGTTGCGACGGTGTCTGGCTGATCGTGAGTGGCTGGGACGAGGAACCGGTGCTCGATGCCGCCGGCAAGCCGGTCACCGATCCGATCTGTCGCGCCGTTGCCCTGTCGCTTGTGCCGCTCCGAGCGGGGCAACGTGCCCTGGAGCTGCACGTCGACTCTGCGGCGGGCCTGCAATCCACAGCCCAGACGACCTCCGGCCTCCTCACCTCGCTGGGAAATGCCTTGGCGGCACATGGCCCCGCCGGCGGTGTGTCGCAATGGTCGCATCGCTGCCCGTGGGCCGCTGAAATCCGGCTCGTCTCGGCCGATGCCGCCACCCAGGGAGAGGCCGCATGACTAGCGCCGCCGCGGCCGCTCGCGACTCGATCATGATCACGGGCATCGGGGCGGTGTCGCCGCTGGGCAGTTCCGTTGCGGAGATCACCGCCAACCTGCTGGCTGGAGCATCGGGCGTGCGCTCGATCCCGCCCCACGCCTTCGCCCGCGAATCCCGCCAGTTTGCCGCTCCGCTGACCGGGATACCGCCGCCTCCCGCAGGCACGTGCCATCTCGACGCCGCCGCCTTCGCCGCGCTGCCCCGGCTCGATCGGCTCTGCCTCAGTCCGATCACGCATGCCCTAGCCGACGCCGGACTGCCCGTCGACTACCCACGAACCCGAATCGGTCTCGTGCTCGGCCAGGGAGCGGAGCATCTGAAGGTCTGGGATTTCGATTTTCTCGACCACGGCACGCTGGTCTTCGAGCCTCGACAAGAGCGGTCGCTGGTGCATCGGCTCGCGGAGCACGCCGGCATTGCCGGGCCGGCCGTCACGGCGGCGGCAGCCTGTGCCTCGAGTGGCTACGCGATGGCGCTGGGCCGCACCTGGCTTGAAGCCGGCTGGGTCGATGCCTGCATCGTGGGCGGCTGTGACATCCTCAGCCCCACGGCCCTGGCGGCCTTCTACAACCTTCGCGCCCTGTCGCGGCGTGGCGATGACCCGACGAAGTCTTCGCGTCCCTTCGATCGTGATCGCGACGGCTTCGTGATGGGCGAAGGAGGCGCGTTCTTCATGCTGGAGCGGCGTGCCGACGCGGCCCGACGCGGGGCCCGCATGGTTGGCGAGTTGGCCGGTGTCGGCATGTCGAGCGATGCCTCCCACATGGTCACGCCCTGCATCGATCCCCGGAATGCCGCCCGGGCGATCGTGATGGCGTTGGAAGATGCCGGCGTTGGGCCAGATGAGGTCGACTACGTGAATGCCCATGCCGCCGGCACGCCGGTGGGCGACGCCGCCGAGGCCGGGGCGATCCGCCTGGCGCTCGACACCGCGGCCGACCGCGTGCCGGTGAGTTCCACCAAGAGCATGTCGGGGCATCTGGTCAGCGGCGCCGCGGCCTTCGAAGCGATCGCCTGTTTGGCCGCGATCGAGCGGCAGGCGATTCCGCCGACCATCAATCTCGACCATCCCGACGAGAACTGCCCGCTTGATCACGTGCCCCACGTCGCCCGCCCGGCGCGGGTGCGCGTCACGGCGAGCAACTCCTTCGGATTCGGCGGCTCGAACCTCTGCCTCGTGATCCGCGCGGCGTCCTGAGTTTATCGGGGACGGGAGCGGATTTCGCCGGGCTTGCCGGCACGCGGAGCCAGGATGGCGAACATCGCCGCCGGCGTCATGGGGCCCAGGAGATCGAGCCCTCGAGGCCCCGCACGAAGGCCGCAAGCAGGTCGGCAGTGCGATCGGCATCATCGAGCGAGATCGTCTCCACCGCGGAGTGCATGTAGCGGTTGGGCACGCTCACGAGGCCCGTCGCCACGCCCGACCGCGTCACCTGCAACGCGTTGGCGTCAGTGGGTGTCG
>QWQL01000007.1 GCA_003670825.1 Planctomycetota bacterium | reverse complement strand
TCAAAGAAGGCCGCTGCGGCCGCTGGATGCGGCTCGTGAGCGTGCCAGTCGACGATCACATAGAGGCCTTCGGCGATTGCGGCTTCGATCACCGCCTCAGCCTTGGCCATTTCGACCTCCGGATTGGCGAGGTATCCGTCGAAGTCGACAGCGATCGCAGCCCGCACGACGGTCACGTTCCAGTCAGATTTCAGATGCCGGACCGCGGCGGCGTTGTAGTAGTGCCCGCCCCATTGGCTCCAATACAGGGACATGCCGCGAAGGACCACCGGCGACCCGCTCTGGTCGACCAGCCGGCCGGACTCCACACGCAGCGCGCCATGACGCTCCACCGGCGTCTCGGACGAGGCGGACCCGGCGAACAGCATCGCTGAAACACCGAAGGCCAGCATGATAACAAGTCTGCGGAAGATCATATCGCACCTCGGGTTGACAGCGCTGTCAGTCGAGTGGACGTTCCCACTACAGCAGTCGAAGTCCAGTCACTTCGAGTTACGAGGACAATAGGGGTCCGCAGGGGCCGGGGGAAAGCACCATGCCAGAATCAACAGCGCGAGAGGCTTCGCCCGGAAGGATAAAGAAGGATAGCCCGGCCAATGGCACGTCCGCAACCGATTCCCAGCTGATGAGCGGCTCGTGAGCTGAGGGCGGGGTCTCCCTGGCCCCAAAAGTCGTTCCAGGAACGCAGGGCTTACCACTTGAAGTGGCGTTTTTCTTACCGTCGGCGCGGAGTCTCTCCGAGTCGGGCCGCGTGGCGGCTTCGTTGATGCCTCGTGTCCGGCACCGGTCAGAGGCTGTGGATATCGATCACGGGCAACTCGTCTATGCGTTCCTGAACCGCTTCGCGATCGTCATGGACCTGCACGAGCTCGCCCCAGTCGGTGGGCGGGCCGCGAGCAGGTGAAAGTGGAGGCGGCTAGAGCGGTTCGCCAAGATGGGTCAGGATCTTGCGGATCGGCCCTGGTTCCGTGATGAACGCGATCAGCCGGATGTCACCGCCGCAGGCTGGGCACTCGAGCAGAAACTCCTCCCCCAGCCGCGCCATTAGCTTGGCCCACGCAATCCGTGAGGTGTCGTGCGAGCGGGGCTTTTGATCCGCGTCGCAGCAGCCTGTGGAGCCGTGACCGTCGTTACCATGCCCGCTGGCCGTGGCCTCGCCCCGCTTGCCAACGTTGCCAATCGCCAGCGCCGTGACTGCCCGCCTGAGCTTGTGGTTCGGCGCGAATACTCCGTGATACCGATGCCTGTGCTTCCGCGGCGGTGGGACGAGATCGGCGAGCCGGTCCAAGAACTCAAACGGCGAGAGTTCGACCAAGCCGTTCGCGCCGGGCCGCGTGGA
This sequence comes from Planctomycetota bacterium, assembly GCA_003670825.1. Lineage (GTDB taxonomy): Bacteria > Planctomycetota > Planctomycetia > Pirellulales > UBA1268 > QWPN01. Next base: position 7,076 of record QWQL01000007.1, on the reverse strand, counting down.
CTTACGCCCGCGGCCGGGCCCGACCCAGTTGGCGGCTTTGTGCCGCGGCAGCATGTAGCGGATGCGGGCGATCGGGCCGTCTGGGCCGCGGATCACGGAGAGCCGCTCGAGTGCGAAGGGGGGGCGGGCGCAGTATCGGAGAAGATGCTCAAGGCTCTGAAAATAGCTGGGCACATCGCGGTCGACGAGCGTGATCCGGACGCTCGCATCGACGGAAAACCCGCTGTTCTCGCAGGCGAGCACGTCGGCGGCGGCCGCGGCGTCGAGGAGGCGCTGCATGCGGAACCACCGGATCAAGCGGCGGCGGACCCGCTCGGTGGGTGCGGCCAGATCGGCCTGGGTGATCGGTCGCGCCGGTAGGAATGCCGGCGGAGCGTCACACCCTGCGTCGGCGGCAGCCGGCACGAAGACGCCGTCGGTGACGCAGGCGTGGAGGTGGACATGATGGTTGAACGCTGATCCGAAGCGGTGCAGGAAGGAGATGCCGCCGAGCCGCGGGCGGGCGGCTTTCGGCATGTCGGCATCAGGGGTCCGGCCTGACGCCGAGAGCAGGAGCCGTTCGAGGGCCCAGGATCGGACCGAGCAGAGCCTGCGGGGCTTCTTCACCTCGCTCACCGCCGAGGTGCGGGCAGGCATCCGCTTCGTCTGCAGCGACATGTGGAGGCAATACCTCAATGTAATCGCGGAGCAGATCCCGGCCGCCCTCCACGTACTCGACCGCTTTCACATCATGCGGAACATGAACACGGCTCTCGACGAGGTGAGGCGGGCCGAGGTCGCCCAGCTGCGGCGGGATGGCTACGAGCCGATCCTGACGAAGGCCCGCTGGTGCCTGCTCAAGCGACCAGAGAACCTCACGGAGCATCAAGAGATCCGGTTCTTCGGGGAATTTCGTGGCAGGTTTGGCGGATTCCGGACCGGCGATGGCTTAGATTGGGGGGATGGAAACACTTGCCACCCACTACGCCCGACTGCTGGGGACCGACGACTCCTGATGGGTTGAGGCGGTTGACCTGCGGCTCGAGGATCGCCGACATGCTTCCTGCGTACTTCAATGCCGTGGCGAAACAGACTCCGAATGCCGAGTTGGTGCACGACAAGGTCCACGTGGCCAAATACCTCGGAGAAGCTGGCGCTCAAGTGCGACGAGCGGAGAACAAGGATCTCCAAGCGGAAGACGATGACCGGCTGAAGGGCACCCGCCAACTCTGGCTCTTCAACAAGTCCAACCTCTCATGGAAGCAGCGACGCAGATTCGCAGCCATCCGCCGCAACGGGCTGAAAACGGCCCGAGCCTGGGCAATCAAGGAGAGTGAGGTGGACCCCAATTGTTGGACAGTCGGGGGCCTTGTTTAAGGTGTAGCGCCACTGGGCGGTGGCCCGCGAGACCCCTTCCAAGGGTCTCGCGCGGCCACGAGGCGGTTTACGGGTTGTGTTCCGTTTGATGTTCCTTCGTTCTGAGTCCGTCTCAACGGAGATTTGAGCGCGAACGTTTCTGTCGCGTCAGCCCCCTGCGTAGACCTCCGACGGGGTGCGATAGCCAAGGGCTTGGTGAGGCCGCTCGTCGCGGTAGAAGTCGAAGTACCTCCCCAATGACTTCTCGGCCTGCCAGCCGTCGGCGTAGTCCCGTAGGTAGACCTCCTCGTACTTGACCGTGCGCCAGAGCCTTTCGACGAACACGTTGTCGAGGGCTCGGCCGCGACCATCCATCGAGATAGCCACGCCGTTCTTTTCCAATCGGCTCGTGAAGGCCGTCGCCGTGAACTGAGCTCCTTGGTCCGTGTTGAAGATCTCGGGGCGAGCTTTGACCAACGCCGCGTCGAGCGCCTCCAGGCAGAAGTCGCCCGTCAGCGTTTTGGAAAGCCGCCACGACAGTACGTTGCGGCTGTAGAGGTCCATCACTGCCGTCAGGTAGAGGAAGCCGTGCTGCAATGGGATGTAGGTGATGTCGCTCGCCCAGACCTGGTCGGGCTTCGTAATCGCCATATTCCGCAGTAAATATGGGTAAACCTTGTGGCCAGGGGCCGGGCGGCTGGTCGATCGCTTCGGACGGACGGCCTCGAGGCCAAGCAGTCGCATGAGCCGCTGAGCTCTCTTCCGGTTGATGCCAAAGTGTTCCCGGACCTTCCGCGTTCCGAAGAACGGCCGCTTGATGTACAGGCGGTCGATCTCCCGCATCAGGGCCAGGTTCTCGGCTGACTCCCCGAATGGCTCGTAGTACCAACTGCTTCGCGCTAAGCCGATCAGTTGGCACTGCCGGGCTATGCTCAGGTGCCTGTGGTTCGGATCGATGCATTGCCGCTTGACCTCAGCCGACCTCGGCAGCTTTTTTTTTCAACCATTCGACCTCCATCTTCAGGCGGCCGATCTGCTCGTAGAGTTCCTGCTCGTCTGTGGCCTGGTCGGCACGCCGCTGCCGCCCGTCGGCAAACAGCTCCGCCACCTGGGCCATAAGCTGCTTCTTCCACGCCGTCACCTGACTCGTGTGGATGCCGAACTGGCTCGCCAGTTGAGCCGTCGTCCGGTCACCCTTAGCCGCCGCCAGGGCCACCTTTGCCTTGAATACCGGCCCAAATACTCGTCGCTTCCCGGCCATCGTCCTGCTCCTGATAGGGTGCCTCTCACCCATGGAGCTCCACCTTATCAAGGCGCCCGAAAACCGGGGTCCACCTCAGAGTTCCGCTGGTTCTGGCGACATGTCTATTCCACGAGTGCCGAAGCGTTCTTCAATCGGTGGTACGCGTGGGGAGCAAGGTGCCGCCTCAGGCCTGTGATCAAAGTGGCCAAGATGCTCAAGCGGCACCTCCCGAGTCTTCTGAGCTATTTTCTCTATCGAATCACGAATACCACGAGTGAAGGCTTCAACAGCGTGATCCAAGCCTTGAAATACGCAGCCCGCGGCTTCCGCTCGTTCACGAACTACCGAACGCGAATCCTGTTCTTCTGCGGCAAACTGGATCTCAAGCCGCAGTTACAGTGCCACTGAAAGTCCCGAAGAACCCAGATGATCGATAATCGCGACCTCCCAAGTAGCATCATTCCCATGCAAATGCCGAACATTCCATTCTCCGCACTTTCAAAATTCCTTCTGCTGCGGCTGGCGGCATTGCCGCTGGTTTTCGCCATGCTGGCCGGGCATGGCGTGCGGGCAGGGGAGATGCCGCCGCCCAAGATCTGGCTGAACCATTTCAAGCTCGGCTCACTGGCGGACGCGCGGGATGAGGGTTGGCCGGTCACCCGCGAGGGGCTGGACACCGCGTTTTTCGGCATCAACACACTGTGGCCGCTGAAATGGCCGCTTCCCCTCAGCATCCCGCCGGAAACCGCGGCGAAGACCGCCGCCAAGCTCCACGCCAACGGCATCCGCATCGGCGTGGAATGCGGCTATTTCGACCACCGCGCCCGGCTCACCGAGCCGGACAATCCGGCCTCGACCGTGGTGCCCGAGCACGAGCTGCCGTTGCTGGCCCCCGGTATCGGCGAGCACACGGCGCGCGTGGAAATCGCCAAACTGCGTCCGATCTGGCAGGCGGGGCACCCGCCGGATTTCATCATGTTGGACGACCCGATGCGCCGCCTCACCGTGCCCGGCCAGGATTCGCTGGGCCAGCTATTCACCGGTATGGCGGACTATCCAACGGCGGCACGCGAGGTGGTGGCCTACATGCACACGATGCGGCAGCAGTTTCCCAAAGTGAAGTTTGTGACGATTATCAATTTCCCGAACTGGGGATGGAAAGGCCAGCCGGCTTTCCTGGTGCCCCCGGGCCGGACGACTCCGCTCAACTGGGGAGACGCATACGACGCGATGGAAACATTGTTTGCCGTGGTCACGGAAGCGGGCTTGGACATCCACGCCATCCAGGCGGATTTCCCGTGGCGCTATTACAACCAGAAGCCGGCCAATGCCATCGCCGCCACCATCGATTGGCCGCAGCGCCTTCTCAGTCTGGAACGCTACGCCCGCGTCAAGGGCGTCGGGTTCAACCTCGTGGTCAATTCCGAGACCGGTCACCTCTCGGCTGAGGCCTTCGCCAAGGATACGTTACAATACCTGGATGCCTACCTTGCCGATGGCGGCCGTCCGGATCATTTCGTGGTCCAATCGTGGTATCCGCATCCGGAGCAGCTGCTGCCGGAATCGGAGCCGGATGCCTGTGCCTGGTTGTGCGCCCGCTTCATCGAGCGACTGCGTGCCATTCACGCCGGCTCTCCGCCCAAGCCTTCGACTCCACAGCCGACGCCGCTCGACCGGGCGGAGCCGGAGGTGCTGCTCCACATGCTGGAATTTCTCGATCCTCCGACACATCAGCGGCTTGCCCCACAGGTGAACGAGCGCTGGTTGAATCACCACGAGGATCCTCCTGTGGCACTGGCCGCAGAAGAGCTGATGGGCCTGCGCACGGCCGTATCTCAAGCTGCTGCCGGAAAACCGAGAGCCACCGTGGTGATCGGCGATCAGGAACTCCGCCCGGCCCGCGGCCTGAAACCGCTGCCGCCGCCCGCCACTGGCCAAACCGCGAAATGGCTTGTCGAGGTGGCCAGCACCGCGAGCGCCTCCAAGCTCCTCACCGTCTGGGTGGATGGCTCCACGAGCAAGCCGATGAGTCCCGTCTGGGTTGCCCGTGGCATGTCCTCACTGCTCGCCGTGGAGGTGGATCCCGCGCTGGTCAAGGATGGGGCCGTCACGCTCTGCCTCGGTGAAACCGGCAAAGAACCCCAAAAAGTGGCCATTCCGGTCGGCGAAGCAGCCATTGGAAATTGATTTCGGCGAAACTCAGTGTTTCGTCCACCCATTGCAACGATCCCTACAAGACCGGCCATTGCGTCAAAAAAACCAGGCCACGCAGTGGCAACTGTAGCGGTGGTCGGCGACCGTCGATCACGAATCGAAGTGGCGCTCGCTGCCATTGGCGGCAACTCGTTTGATATCATCGGCATCCATGGTCTTTACTCACAGCGATGATTCCGACACCCAATGAGCTGTTTGCGATGTTCGAGCGCGGCGAGATCGAGCGCGAGGTGCTTGTGGCCTTGTCCGAGGTGCCGGATTTTCGTGAGCGCACACCAGCACCATCCGCCCCACGAAGCGAATCGGGGCTACCCAGGTGGTCTTATCGCTTCGTGAGCGCACACCACCGCCATATTATCCGCGGCGCGGCTGGCGGCGATCCGGGGCTGTTCAGCCCTTGCGGGCGATGCGTCGCCGGGCGCGTTTGACCGCCTTGGCATCGGCCCGCGATCGCCGCTCTTCTTGGCGGTAGATCCGAATCGCCTCCGGATGCGATTGCTTCCAGACGTCGGGGCGAAGCGTGTCGTAGTTCGTCTCCCCGGCCAACAGCCGGTCGAGGACGTCCTTCACGTACATGAAGACGTCGAGATCGTTCCGCGCGGCACTGCTGACGAGCGACATGAGGTTTGCGGCGCGATAGCCCGCCGCAACACTTCCGATGAACATCCAGATGGGATGACCTTCTCTGAGAAGATACTCCTGGGGCTGTCAAGTGACACCCGTAGGCACTCACAAGGAGAAGGAATACCCATGAAGCGATCTGAAGCATTTATTGGGCTCGATGTCCACAAGGAGACGATTGCCGTGGCGATCGCGGACGCGGGCGGTAACGGGGAGGTGCGGTACTGGGGGACCATGCCCAACACCATGCACCATCTCGGGCAGTTGGTTACGAAGCTGGCAAAGAAGCACAGTCAACTCGAGTTCACGTACGAGGCCGGCCCTTGCGGCTACGACATCTACAGGCACCTCAAGGGCAAGGGGTTTGCCTGCCAGGTCATTGCTCCTTCACATATCCCCAGGAGAGCAGGAGACAGAGTTAAGAACGACCATCGTGATGCTGTGACCCTCGCACGGCTGGCTCGTGCAGGGGAACTGACGGCGATCTGGGTGCCGGATCCTGTCCACGAAGCGATGCGGGATCTCGTCAGGGCCAGGCACGCGGCGAGCAAGGATCTCAAGCAAGCAAGGCAACGCATTCAATCGTTTCTTCTCAAGCACGCAGCAAGTACCTACGATGCCAAGGCATGGACAGGAAGACATCGGCTCTGGTTGGCAGGCAGGCGGTTTCCGCATGAGTGCTAGCAGGTGGCGTTCCAGAGTTATCTCAATGCGATGGAGCAGTGCTTGAGCCGTCGCTCGGATCTCGAGGAGCAGATTCGCGGGCTGGTGCCGACTTGGTCCCTTGGAGCGCTGGTCAATGAGCTCCAAGCCCTCAGGGGCGTGGCGTTACTCGTCGCCGTTACACTGGTATCTGAGGTGGGTGACATGCGGCGATTCGCGACAGCCAAGCACCTCATGGCATTCCTCGGATTGACGCCCGGCGAGCACTCGAGCGGAGCAAGCATTCGCCCACGTGGCATCACCAAGGCGGGCAACACCGCCTTGAGGCGGATTCTCTACGAGGCAGCCTGGAGCTACCGAGTCACGCCTCGGGTCGGGAGCCACATGCATGCGTACATGCCGCCAAACATCTCCCAAGAGGTGAAGGACATTGCTTGGAAGGCGCAACTACGGCTTTGCAAGCGCTACAAGCAGTTGATCGCGAAAGGAAAGAAGCCGCAGGTAGCCATAACCGCAGTCGCCCGAGAGCTCGTGGGCTTCATCTGGGCCATCGGCCAGAAGGTGCAGCCGCCTGCGGCGGCTGCACCTTCATAGCCCCGGGAGATCACAGGCAGAGAGCGTGCGCCGCCGGCGCGGTAGAGGGAATCCTCGTCAAAAACTCTGTGTTCCGACCACAGCAGCCAGATCGAGGCAAGCCCGCACGACGCACCTTCATCCTGGGGTACCCAATCCCCGAATAAGAGTTGGATCGACCGTCGAAGCTAGCCGGCAACGCCGCCACCGGCGGGCAGGCCGCCGGCGGGGCTGTCGGCGGACATGCCGTGGAAGGCTGCTGCGACACTCATGCAAAGCCCCGCTCGCACGACACCTCGCGAATGGCCTGGGCGAAACTGATGGCCCGGGTGGGGGAGGAGTTTCCGCTTGCGTGCCCAGCGTGTGGCGGTGACATCCGGCTCATCGCCTTCATCACCGACCCGGGGCCGATCCGGAAGATCCTGAC
>QWQL01000213.1 GCA_003670825.1 Planctomycetota bacterium | reverse complement strand
CTCGAGACGCTGTTGCGCTCGCCCCGCTCGCCGCGGCTGCGACTGCAGGGGCTGCTCTACCTGCTGACGTGCCTGACCACGTTTGCCGCCGGCGCGGCTGGCTGGCAGCCGCTGGTGATGGGGCTCGACGACATCGCCCCGGCCATCGCGGCCCACTGGCCGCGGGGCCTCGCCTATGCGGCGGCCGTGATGGCCGTGTTGAGCGCCCACGAGGCCGGGCACTTCATCGCCGCGAGGCTGCACGGCATTCCGGCCACGCTGCCGTTTTTCATTCCGGTGCCGGTGCTGCTGACCGGCACGCTCGGCGCCGTGATCGGCATGGAAGGTGCTCGGGCCAATCGCCGCCAGCTCTTCGATATCGCCGTCGCCGGGCCGCTCGCGGGGCTTGTCCTCGCCGTGCCGCTGCTGGCGGTCGGCCTGCTCGCCGGCGGTCCCGACGGCGACAACCCCTTTGCCATGCCGCCGCTTGCCCGGTGGGTTCAGGGGCTCGTGCGGCCCGATCTGCCCGCCACTGCCGCCGTGCCGCCCAACGCCCTGTTCATGGCGGGCTGGGTCGGGCTGCTCGTCACGGGCCTGAACATGCTGCCCCTGAGCCAGCTCGACGGCGGCCACATCTGCCGAGCCGTATTCGGCCGTGCCGGCAACTGGGTGGCCCGCGGCGTGCTGCTGTCGGCGATTGCCGCGGTGGTGATCGCCGGCCGCTACAACTGGGTGGTGATGCTCGTGCTCGTCACGCTGATGGGCGTTGACCACCCGCCGATCAACGACGACGGTCGGCCGCTCGGGCGGATCCGCACGGCCCTCGGGCTGGCGACGCTCCTGATCCCGATTCTCACCTTCATGCCCGAGCCGCTGCGGCTGGACTGAGAGAAACAACCGGGAAATTGCATTCCGGCGAACCGGAGGCTATCTCTCACCGTAGTGTCGGGTGGGTGTTCGACCCGCCCTCGTGCTTCAGCAGGCTTTCTTCGCCGGGGTTCTTATGTCTGCCCGCCATGCCTCACGTCCGCCGGCACATCGCCGCCGCGCTGCAAGCCGCAACCGGCTGCGGCTGGAAATGCTCGAGCCGCGGCTGGTGCTCACGCAACCGTGGGTGGCGATCGGCTCCGACTTTGGGCCCGGCAGCACGCCCCTCATCCGGCTCGTCGAAGCGGAGACCGGCGCGGTGGTTGCCCAGACGCTGGCCTTCGAGGAGGCCTTCGCAGGGGGCACGCGGGTGGCCATGGGCAACGTCGATGGCCGGCCGGGCGACGAGATCATCGCCGGGTCGGGCCTGGGCCGCATCGGCGAGATCCGGGTGTTTACCATCGAGGGATCAGGGGCGAGCACCTCGTTGCGGGAGCTGACCGGCTACCGGCTGCGGCCGTTTGGTGATTCCTATTTCGGCGGCGTCGAAGTGGTCGCCGGTGACACCAATGGCGACCGGCACGCCGACATCATCGCGGCGCAGTCGCGGGGATCGCAGGTGAGCGTGTTTCTGGCGCCCGTGTTCGACGCGGCGATCTCGCCCGTGCCCGCCCTGACCTTCCGGGCGTTCGGCCCGACCTACCTCAGCGGCGTGCGGGTGGCGGCCGGCGACTTCGGCACGTTCGACAACGGCCGGCTCGTCGATGCGTCGCAGCCCGACGGCAGGGTGGAACTCGCCGTCGCGGGCAGCACCCGCACGGAAGGGGTGGTCAGGATCTACGATGTGTCGACGCCGACGCCGCGTGTCGTCGATACGATCAGGCCATTCTCGTCGCGGACGACCGGTGGCTTCTCGGTCACCGCAGGCCGCTACGACACCGATTCGATCGACGACGTGATCGTCTCGGCAGGCAACGGCGGCCCCGGCACGGAAATCTACGACGGCCGCGTGGGCCCGGCGGCCAATCCGCGGCTCGCCAGTTTCGCGGCGTTTACGGGGCTGTCGCGGCCGAAGGCCGCCGTGTTCGCCGCCGGCGTCGATCGCAACGGCGACGGCCGGATCGACGGCTTCGCGGGCATGCAGGGGGCGGCCGGCAGGGGAGGGGCCAGCGGCCTGGCGTTTCTCTCGCAGGCGGGAAACCGCACGCAGGCGTTCGCGAGCCTGGCGGGCGCCGCGCGGGTGGCGGCGCCGCAGACGTCCTCCACCGACCTCGTGACCACGCTCACGGGCATCCGGTATCGCGTCACGCAGGGAGGCAGCGGCACGGTGCCGACGTCGGGCCAACGGGTTTCGACGCACTACACAGGCTGGCTGCTCGACGGCTCGAAGTTTGATAGTTCGCGGGACCGGGGCACGCCCTTCGAGTTCACGCTCGGCACGGGCGCGGTGATCGCGGGCTGGGACCAGCTGATCGCGGAGATGAAGCCGGGCGAGCGGCGGACCGCGATCATCCCCGCGAACCTCGCCTACGGCTCGACGGCGCGGCCGGGCATCCCGGCTAACTCGACGCTGGTGTTTGACATCGAGCTCCTTTCGGCGAGGTGATCACTCGCGGCTGATCGTCACGGTGATCTCGCCTTCGTTGTCGGCGAGTTGCGTCCAGTCGTCCGCGCAGCGGAGAAAGAGCTGGCCGGCGGTGGGAGCCACGAACGTGGCCGCCGCGCCGAGTGGGAGTTCGGCGGTGAGCGTGAAGTCGTGAAACACCGCGGCTACCAGCCGGCCGCGGCCCGCGTCGCCGTCGGCGTCGGCGTCGCAGGGCTCGCCCGCCTTCGTGGTCCGCCACGTGCCCGGGGCCGCGATCGCGTAGGCCAGATCCTTCTCGACCGTGACGCCGCTGGCCTGCCAGCCCCGCGCTGCCTGCACCGTGGCCGTGCTCCGGACCCCGGCGGCGAGCGGTCGAAACCTCGCCTTCCAGGGCCAGGCGGCGAGGTCGGCGCGGTAGCCGTTGCCGACCGGGTCGATCTCGACGGCCGGGTCGCCATCCCGCCAGTAGTTTCCCAGTTCGGCCACTCCCTCGGCCAACCATGTGGGGCCCGTCGATCCGAAGGTGAGGTGGCAGAAGCCATGCACGCACTCACGCTGGATCACGCCGTGGTCGGTGCAGGAATAGAGCTCGGCCCGCCGGTTCGGTCCGAGTGACGTCGTGAAGCAGACGCCCTCGCGGCGTCGGATCTTCTCGATGCCCATCGGCTCCTGGAGCATGCCTCGCGGCCAGGCCGCGAGATCGCGGACGATGAATCCCTCGACGACGCCGGTAGATTTTCGGCCAAAGAAGCGTTCGAGCAGCCCGACCATCCGCTCGAGTTTGTCGCGGATCACCGCCCACTCGCGGTCGGAGACGTCGGTGAGGAAGGCGAAGTGGGGGGAGCGGACGAGCCGCGGCTCGGTCGGGGGCTCGGCGGAGAGCGAGCGGTATTTGTTTTCGAGAGCGTCGTCTCCGCGGGCCGCGATGGTGGCGGCGGCGGGGTTCTCCGCGACCAGCGTCTTGGCGACCACGTCACCCGTGTCGAGTCTCACGCCCTCGAGGCGGACCACGGTCGCGCCCGGCTCGATCCGGCGGAGGTCGCGGCTCTCGATCACGGCGGTCGCGCTGCCGGTGAGCTTGCAGGCGATGACCGTCTTCTTCTTGAACGGCGTGTCGGGGGGCAGTTCCACGGCAAGCCGCCCCTTGCTCGCGCGAAGCACGGCCGCGGTGACCACGCAGTCGGCCGCCGTGTTCCCCTCGGGAGTTCCATGGCTCCAGGCGACGCCGACCGTGGCGTCGCCGGCGTCGACGACGGTGATCTCCGAGACCTCGCCGTCGGTCGCGGCCCTGGCCGAGAGGCGGCAGCGGAAGCAGACGACCTGGCCGGGCTTGAGTTTCGCGGGATCGACCGGGCCGCTGATTCGCACGTCGGCGGGAAATGCGAGCAGCCGGCCGTCGGCCAGTGGCACGCTCTGCTCGTCGGCCTTCTGCACGCGGACCTCGTGCCGCCCGCCCTCGTCATCGCGGATCGTCAGCCGCCCACCGGCTACGGCCTCGACGGTGCCGGTGAGCGAGAGCCGCTCTGTGATGGTGAGCTGGGCTAGTGCGCAGGGAGAGCCGACGGTGAGGACCGACGCCAGGACGAGTGCAAGGGTGCGAACGGAGACCACGGCGTCACCTGCTGCGAAGGCTCGTCCCGACCCGAGCAGCCTACTTGCTCGAGACGTCATCGGCTGGCATCACGGTCGCCTCCGTAGCAGCGGCGGCGTTCGCGGCCTGTTCCGACTGCCGAATCTCGTCGGCCGACGGGGTCGCCGTCGCTGGAGAGCCGGTGAGACCGCCGCCGCAACCGGCCGCCATGGCCGCGAGGACGTCGGCGAACGCGATGAAAAACACCTTCCGCACGGGAAGCGTCAGCCGCATACATGGCTCCTGGTGTGATGAAAGATGCTCAGAGGTCACCGGTCGAGAGCAGCTGGCCGTCGTCGCGACGGCAGGCCCGCTCAAAGGAAACGCCATCCACACCGTAGCTGATCCAGCGGGTCGATCCGTCGCCCCACACGAAGCAGACGCCGGCGGGATGCGATGACCCGAAGCGGCTCGAGGAGGCGGTGGCCGCTCCTCCGGTGAGCGACGGATGCTCGCGGTCTGGCTGTGGCGTGGTGGTGCGGTTGCCCACGCGGCGCACCTCGGTGTCGGCCCAGCCTGCCGAGGCGTAGGTCTCGTTCTCGTCGAACGGCGTGGAGAAATCCTTCGGGTTGGTCTGCTTCTCGCCGAACATGACCGTCTTGGAGAGGCCGTCGGTCACGTGGGCGTGGCGAACGTGACCGGCACCGGTGCGGATGATCAGTCCGGACAGGCCGGCGAACGCCGCCGCGCCGGCCGTGGGAGGGCTCTCCCTGCTGCCGCTGCTGTGGCCGACGCAGGCCGCGTAATCGGTCCGGGCTCGTCCGGCTGACTGATCGGGTGATCGTCGTGCAGGACAGTACATGATCGGGATCGGCGTCCGCCGCACCACGGCATGCCCCGCCGACGTGAAGGGCTGATCGTGGATGGTTTGGGCTTCGAGGTAGGGCAGGAGCTGATACCCCCAGTTCCACTCCACCCGATCGAGATCGGCGGGTCCGCAGCAACCGCCCTGGGCAAGCGTGGGGCCCGCCGTGCACTGCCGATGGCTCGGCTGCTGTCCTCCGGTGTTGCCTTCGTAGCAGGCATCCTTGCCGGCGGCGGGGAAGCATCGCTTCGCCTCGTACGAGCGGATCGCGCCCAGCCCCAGCTGCCGCAGCGATGAGGCGCAGGTCGTCCGTCGTGCCGTTTCGCGGGCCGACTGGACGGCTGGCAGGAGCAGGCCGATGAGCGTGGCGATGATCGCGATCACCACCAGCAGTTCCACCAACGTGAAACCGGCCCCCGGCCGACACCGATCCCTGTGCATCGAGTACCCCCGGTGAATACCCCCCACGTCACTGACTTCAGGAGACTATCATGCGAGGGCCGCGGCCGAAAATGACACTCGAGCGCAACGGGTCGAATGCGGTGCCCGCCGTCGTGAGTGGGGAGCCGGCTCTCTTCTCGGGCTAACTTCTCGGGCCATCTCCTGCGGTGGTGAGCGACCTCATGCCCCACGTTTCGTAGGCCCCCCTCCTCGGCCGACACGCGGCCCTCTACGATTTGACCGGTTCGTGAAGCGGCCGCCGAAGGACCGATCGTTGACGGTCTATCTCGGCCGTTTCACAATCGAACGATCTGCTGCTTCCCGCCGCCCGCCTGCCAGGAGGATCTCGGTGCACACCCCCGCCAACTTCGTCGAACTCGAGGATGCCGAGGTCTGGTCCTCCATCGCTGCGGAGCAGGTGCGGCAGCAGGACGGCCTCGAGATGATCGCCAGCGAAAACTTCACGAGCCCCGCCGTGATGCAGGCGGTGGGCAGCGTGCTCACCAACAAGTATGCCGAGGGCTATCCCGGCCGGCGGTATTACGGCGGCTGCGAGTTCGTAGACAAGGTGGAAGACATCGCTCGAGAGCGGCTCAAGCGGCTGTTTGGGGCCGAGCATGTGAACGTGCAGCCGCACTCCGGCAGCCAGGCCAACGCGGCGGTGTATCTCGCGGCGATCCAGCCGGGTGACACCGTGCTGGCGTTCGACCTCGCCCACGGCGGCCACCTCACGCATGGCATGAAGCTCAACGCCTCGGGCGTGTTCTACAAGTTCGTCCACTACGGTGTCCGCCGCGAAGACTGCCTCCTCGACTTCGACCAGGTGGCCCGGCTCGCCCGCGAGCACAAGCCGAAGCTGATCGTGGCTGGGGCGAGCGCGTATCCCCGCGAGATCCCCCATGGGAAGTTCGCCGAGATCGCCCGCGAAGTGGGGGCGAAGCTGCTGGTCGACATGGCCCACTACGCGGGCCTTGTCGCCGCAGGCATCCACGACAACCCGGTGCCGGTGGCCGACTTCGTGACCAGCACGACCCACAAGACTCTCCGCGGCCCCCGCGGCGGAATCGCGATGTGCCGCGAGGCCCACGCCAAGGATCTCGACCGGTCGGTCTTCCCCGGCCAGCAGGGCGGCCCGCTGATGCACGTGATCGCCGGAAAGGCCGTGGCCTTCGGCGAGGCGCTGCGGCCCGATTTCAAGACGTATGCGAAGCAGGTCGTGGCCAACGCCAAGGTGCTCGCCGAGGGCCTCGCCTCCGGCGGCGTGAAGCTCGTCAGTGGCGGCACTGATAACCACCTGATGCTGGTGGACGTCACGCCGCTTTCTATCGGTGGCAAGCTCGCCGAGGAGACGCTCGACCGCTGCGGGATCACCTGCAACAAGAACATGATCCCCTACGACGAGCGGAAGCCGATGGACCCCTCCGGCATCCGCCTCGGCACGCCGGCCCTCACTACCCGTGGGATGGGCGGCGACGAGATGAAGCGGATCGCCCAGTGGATCCTGCGGGCGCTGAAGCACACCGGCGACGAGTCGGTGGTCGAATCAACCCGCCGCGAGGTGGCCGAACTCGCCGAGCAGTTCCCGGTGCCGGCCGCCCGGCTGCAGGCCGGCGCCGAGGCCATCGCCTGAAGGAGCACAGGTTTTCAACCTGTGAGAAAGCAGAGTCGGCCATGCTTCTGGTGCCGTTTGAAAACCTGCACCCACTTTTGGCGGCTATGATCGGTGACGCCGCGCGGGCCTGACGTCCGCTGCGGCGGGGCTGTCGGCGGACATGCCGCGGAAGGCTGCTGCACAACTCATGCAAAGCCCCGCTCGCACGACACATCGCGCAAAAGCCTGGGCCAAACTCATGGCCCGGGTGGGCGAGGAGTCTTCACTGGAGTGCCCAGGGTGCGGCGGCAACATCTGGCTCATCGCGTTCATCACGGAGCCGGGCCCTATCCGAAAGATCCTCACGCGGCTCGCGAGCCGCTCATGAGCCGGGAAACGGTTGCCGATGTGCCATTGACCGGGCTATCCTTCGGCCGAGCTTCGAGGTGAAGGTGTGAGACGTCCGGGCCCGGCTTCACCGCAGCCGATTGGCGATAGCCGCGTCGAGGCGGCGGAATTCCGGCACGGCTTCGCCGATGATCGCCGCATAGAGGGCGGCTAGCTCGTCGGGCAGGTAGTCGTGCACCACCCGATTGCGAAGATCTCGCAGGGCAATCCACGTGGCCAGATCGCTGATGAGGCCGATCTTTTCCATCCGTAAGAGCAGGTCGCGAAATGTTTCCGACACATTCTCCTCCCGAACCCGTTCCCAGGTGCGAAAGAACTTCAGGCTCGACTCGAACGCCCGCAGGAATCGGTCGCTGAGGGCGTCGTACGGTTCCCGCTCCTGCGGAGAGTAGATGCGGCCTGGAGCGAATGGTGCATAGCCGGCATCCGAGGCGAACACGAGCTCGAGGGCGGCTCCTAGCTTCGCTTGGGAGTCGGCAAGGAGCGGCTCGACCGTCATGTGATCCTCACGCGTCGCAGCGACTGCAGGAACGCATCCTCGGCGGGCGTGCGCCGGTCGGGATCGAGCACGACGACATCGATGCGTTCCTCGCAGTGCATAAAGAATCGGCTGCTCACACACCGGGACGTCTCGAACCGCGGTGCACTCGTCAGGATGAGCACGTCGATGTCGCCGCCCCGGCTCGCAGGGTCGGTCCGTGAGCCGAACAGTTCGACCGATTCCGCTACGATTCCATCAACGGCCGCCGCGAGCGCAGCGGCCTCGACGTCGTCGAGCCGCACCAAGCCTGCCGAGCGCAGCGGCCGAAGTGACCGCTCGAACGAGGCGGCAGACTGGGGCGGAATGGTGACGGCGTGCGCCATGGCCGGCTCTCCGGAGAGGCATCTGGCATCGAGCAACAACACTCGCCCATTGTACTGCCTCTCGCAATCGACCGAGCTTTCGAAAAAGGGCCGAAGGATAGCCCGGTCAATGGCACTTCCACAAGCGTTGCCCTACTGCTGAGCGACTCGTGAGCCGGTTGCTCCCGCCTCCCGGGCTTGCCCCGGCCCAGAAAGCGGGTCCCGGGGTCGGCCACCTCCCCCCTGAAGTGGCGTTTTTTTCGGGTCGGCGCAGAGTCTCT
>QWQL01000157.1 GCA_003670825.1 Planctomycetota bacterium | reverse complement strand
GCCCTCGGTGCGGCGCGGGCCTCGGCGGCGGTGATGGCGAGGGAGTCGGTGACGCGGCCCCACCTGACGGCGATCGCGGCAGACTTCGCCGCCGAGATCGCGGGCCTTTCCGCGGCGCTGATGGCGGCGGCGCACCACGGCATCGAGCCGGCCGCTCGTGACCGCCTGCGGGCCGATGCCAACGGGCTGGTCGTGCGCGCGGCGCAGGCCGCCCTCACCGCCTCCAAGGGCGCCGGCTTCGTGGTGGGGCATCCCGTCGAGCGGCTCGTCCGTGAGTCGCTGTTCTTCCTGGTGTGGAGCTGCCCTCAGGCGGTGTCGGATGCCGTCCTCTGCGACCTGGCCGCCCGCTGACCGCGATCGTGACCCCGCGAAAACTGGCCTTGCGTTCCGCTGCTTCCACCGACGATTCTTCCGGCTTTCCCGCCCCGGAGGCGGCCCCCATGCAGTCGCCACGCTCGATCGTCATCGTCAAGCTCTCCGCCATCGGCGACGTGCTCCACGGCGTGCCCGTGGCCGTTGCCGCGCGGCGGGCGTTTCCCGATGCCCGGATCGGCTGGGTGGTCGAAGGCCGAGCGGCCGACGTGCTTGCCGGCCATCCCGCGATCGATCATCTGTTTCGCATGCCCCGCGGCTGGCTGAAGTCGCCAGCGGAGGTGCTCTCGCTCCGCCGGCAGCTCCGGGCCTTCGCCGCCGACGTGGCCATCGATCTTCAGGGCCTGCTCAAGAGCGGCGTCGCCACCAGGCTGTCGGGAGCGAAGACCCGGATCGGTCACGCCCGCCCCACGTCGAGAGAACTCGCCTGGTACGCCTACAGCCACCCCGTCGCCACGTCGCTCGCCCACGTGGTGGAGCGAAACTGTGACCTGCTCGCGCCGTTGGGCGTGACCGCCAGCATGCCCGAGTTCGACATGCCTCACTGGCCGGTGAGCCGGCTGCGGATGCAGCAGTGGCTGCACGCCCAGAAACTCTCGGCTGCTCCAGCCATTATCAATCCGGGTGCCGGCTGGCGATCGAAGCTCTGGCCGACGGAGCGATTCGCCGCTGTGGCCCACGGCCTGCACCGCCGCGACGGCCTGCAGACGGTGGTGGTGTGGGGCGGCGATGCCGAGCGGGCAGCCGCGGAGCGGATCGTCGAAGACTCGCACGGCGCCGCGATCATGGCCCCGCAGACAACGCTCCAGGATCTTGGCGAGCTGGCGCGGCTGGCGAGCGTGTTCATTTCCGGCGACACCGGGCCGCTGCATCTGGCGGCGGCCGTCGGCACGCCGTGCGTGGGGCTTTTCGGGCCGGTGCCCGGCAGCCGCAACGGCCCCTACGGCCGCGGGCATGCCTGTGTCGAGCCGCCGGCACTGCTGCGGCCCGCCTGGGGCGACCGCAAGACCGACACCCTGTCGATGCAGGGCATCGAGGTCGCCGACGTCCTGGTGGCGACGCACACGCTGCTGGCGCGATCGCAGGCGGCGTAATGCGACTCGGCAGCAGCCGAGACCGCCGGAGGCGATATACTCCGAGGCCTCCTGGAGTTGCCACATGCCCCGCCCCCGTCGCAATCCGTTCTACGCGATCCTGTGCGTGACGGGGGTCGTGTTTACGATCACCGCGACGAGTTACTGCCTGTCGGTGCTCCGCGGTGTCAGGCCCGAGACGGCTGCTGGCAGCGGGGCCCATCCGCTGGAGCGGATCATGGACCGCTACGGCACCGCGATCCTCACCGGCGAACTGCTCGTGCTGGCGATCGCCACCGTCGGAGCCGTTGCCCTCGACCACGTCGAAGGGGAGCGGATCAGGGCGGCCCGCGAGGCTGACCGGGCCGCAGCGGCCGCTCGCGACGCCGAGCCCGGTGCCCCGTGACCGCGTCGCCCGCGGCGACGATCGCCACCCTACGGGCCCGGATCCGGCACCACGACCGGAAGTACTACGTCGAGGCGTCTCCCGAGATCACCGACCGGGAGTACGACCGCCTGCTCGACGAGCTTCGGGAGCTCGAGGCGAAGCATCCGCACCTGGTCACGGCCGACAGCCCCACGCAGCGGGTCGGCGACGAGCCGGTCGCCGCGCTGCAGCCGGTCCGCCACCGCGTGCCGATGCTGTCGATCGACAACACCTACAGCGCCGACGACCTGGTGGCCTGGGGCCGACGGGTGGAGAAGCTGCTGGCCGACGCCGGTGATGCCGGCCCGGTGGAGTGGGTGCTCGAGCTCAAGATCGACGGCGTGGCGATGTCGCTGCGGTATGACGACGGCCGGCTGACGCTGGCCGCCACGCGGGGCAACGGCGTCACCGGGGATGACGTGACCCACAACGTCCGCACGATCCACGGCGTGCCGCTGATGCTCGATCGTGCGGAGCTTCCCGGTTCGATCGAGGTTCGCGGCGAGGTCTACATGACCAACTCCGACCTCGTGACGCTCAACGAGGCGCAGGCGGAGGCGGGGCTGCCGCCGTTTGCCAACACTCGCAACGTAGTGGCCGGCAGCATCCGGCTTCTCGATCCCCGCGAGTCGGCGGCGCGGCCGCTCCGGTTTTTCTGCCACGGCGTGGGCGATGCCGCGGGCCTCGACGTGGCGTCGCAGGCCGACCTGCGGGCCTGGGCCGTGCAGGCCGGGCTGCCCGCGGCGCCAGGCACGCAGGTCTTCTCGTCGCTCGATGCCCTCGTGGAGCGAGGCACCGAACTGATCGGGGAGCTGCATGCGCTCGACTTCGAGGTCGATGGCTTCGTGGTGAAGGTGAACCGCTTCGCCCAACAGCGGCTGCTCGGCACGACGGCGAAGAGCCCGCGCTGGGCGATCGCCTGGAAGTTTGAGAAGTTCGAGGCCACGACCACGCTCGCCGGGATCCGCGTGCAGGTGGGCCGGGGGGGCACCATCACGCCGGTGGCCGACCTCGAGCCGGTGGAGCTTGCCGGCACGATCGTCCGCCGCGCGAGCCTGCACAACGCCGACGAGATCGCCCGCAAAGACATCCGCATCGGCGACGTGCTCGTGGTCGAGAAGGCCGGCAAGGTGATCCCGCACGTCGTCCGCGTGGAGAAGCATCTCCGGAAGGGCCGTCCGCGGGCCTGGGCGTTTCCCACCGAATGCCCCGAGTGCGGTACGGCCGTGGTGAAGGATGAAGAGGGCGTCTACATCCGCTGCCCCAACGTCGACTGCCCAGCGCGGTGCCGCGAGCGGCTGCGGTTTTTCGCATCGCGGGGAGCGATGGACATCGAGGGCCTCGGCGACAAGCTCGTGGAGCAGCTCGTCTCGACCGGCCTGGTGAAGAACTACGCCGACCTCTACTCGCTCGCGGCCGATCAGCTCGAGCCGCTGGAACGAATGGGTAGGAAGTCAGCGACGGCCCTCGTGGAGCAGATCGCAGCGAGCCGGTCGCGCGGCCTGGTTCGGGTGCTCAATGCCCTCGGCATCCGACACGTGGGGCCGCGGGTGGCCTCACTCCTCTGCGAGCGGTTTCCCACGATCGAAAAGCTGCAGGCCGCCTCGGTCGACGACCTCGCTAATGTGCCGGAGATCGGGGAGATCATCGCGGCGAGCGTGCACGAGTGGCTTGCGAGCGATGACGGTCGCCAAACGATCCAGGCCCTCGGAGCCGCGGGCCTCACGCTCGAGGTGCCCGAGGCCGATCGCGTGGCGGGGGGGCCGCTGACGGGCAAGACGCTCGTGGTCACCGGCACGCTGCCCGGGTTTTCAAGGCAGGAGGCCGAGGCGGCGATTCGCCAGGCGGGCGGTCGGGCGGCGTCGAGCGTCTCGAAGAAGACCGACTACCTCCTCGCGGGCGAGGACGCCGGCAGCAAGCTGGCGAATGCGAAAAAGCTCGGCGTGCCCGTGATCGACGAGGCGGAGTTCAGGAAACTCATCGCCGCCGGATAACGCGACCGGTCCGCGAGGGGCTGCCCATGCCCCGAGCACCGGGGCTTGACGACCGGTCCACGCGAGCCAGCGGCACCGCGAAGATCGCCATGGCGAAGCCCCACAGCGGCTCGCCGGCGAGCATGCCGATCACCGGCCAGGCCACGAGGGCCATCCTCGCGACCGTCTGCCGCGTGGCCGCGAACCAGAGGCCGACGGCAAACAGGATCTCGAACGCCACGATCGCGTGCGTGACCAGGTTCATCAGGTATTCCGACCGGGCGTAGAGGCCCGCGGCATCCACAACCGCGGCGGCCCGCGCGGCCAGCCACCAGGCGGCGGTGCCGTTCCACCAGGCATCCCCCTTGAGCTGCGCGAGGATGGCGGCGAGCGTGATGGCCGAGGCATGCACCTGCAGGAGTCGCAGCGAGACGCGGGCCCATGACGACGACCCCGGTGGCGGGCGGCCCGCGCGGGCGGCGAGCCAGCGGTCGATCGAGAGGTTGTGGCCGCTCGGGCCGACGGCCAGGCACCACAGCAGCACGGCAAGGCAGTCGTCGGCCGGCCCGGCGAGCATTGGCCCGCGATGGAGCAGCGATGCCCAGAGGATGGCCGCCACGACGGCGGCAAGTCGTGTGCCCAGGCCGAGCAGCAACGCGACAAACGCGGCCACGGTCACGGAGAAGATGCCCTGCAGGGCGGCGGACGTGGTGGCGCGGTCATAGAGCGACACCCCCCAGCGTGGTCGCCAGGAGGCGGCGACCTGCTCTGGCACCATGCCGTCGGGCCCAAACCAGGCCTGGAGATCACTGGCGTAGCTCCACAGCAGGAGCAGGCCGAGGATGCCAGTCAAGATGCGGACCAGGGCCAGCGGTCGCGGATTCGCAGGCTCGAACCAGAATCGCAGCCACGCCGCCCCTAGGCCGCGATCATCGCGGCCGGCTCCGGCCGTCGGCCACGCGGGGGGCGAGGTGCCGCCTGGGTGTGAAGGTGATTCGATCATCGTGGCGTCACCAGGGGCGCGACCTCACCCCGGGCCTCGTCTTTGATGAGCTGTGTCTCGCCGTCGATCATCCGCACGCGGGCGGCATAGACCTGTTCCGCGTCGCCAGCCACGCCGGCCGCGGTCGGTTCGGCCATCGGTAGCCGAAACACCTGCACGCGGACGTCTTCGGTGCCTGTGCCGCGGAAGCCGCCGCGGCCCGCCCCCGCCGCAACGGGGCTGCCGTCGCCATCGATACCGCCCACGGCAATCGTGCGGGCCAGCCGTCGCCAGCGGGAAGCCTGCTCCCCGCGCCGCGTTCCCGGAAACGAGAGTCGCTCCCCGGTCGGGTCGCCGTGGGCCGCGATCTCGAGTTCGTGGTCGGCGTCGTCCGGCAGCCCGTAGGTCAGCCGATAGTCGTAGCCGAGATCGAGCCAGGCGGGCACGAGCAGCGGCGAGAAGAGCCGCGACTTGATCGTGCCGAGGAGTGCCGACGAGCCGCTCAGCGAGTTGGTGGTCACGGCGAGCAGGAGGCCCACGAGGTACACCGCGATCGCCACCGTCGCCACGGCGCAGACCGCATCACTCGGCCGCTCCGCCGATCCGCTCCTGCCCTGCTCGCCTCCGGTGTGCCTCATGCTCCCGAGTGTGATCGGCCGGCATGCCGCTGACCAGTGCCGCTTCCGCCGCGGGGCGAGCCCCTCTTTCGCCCTCGACCGACCCCTCGCGTTGACACGCCCGGCGGGGGGCGATACGGTTGAGGGGGTTGATTTCGCCTCGGTATGCAGCCTTCCTTCGACCGCCCCGCACTGGCCGATGGGTTCTGGAATCTCGATTCTGGAACCCAAAGCTGGATTCTGGAATCCGAACACTGCGGGACCTGAACACCACGGGGGATTAGCTCAATTGGGAGAGCGTCTGGCTGGCAGCCAGAAGGTCAGGGGTTCAAATCCCCTATCCTCCACTTCGATCGAAACGATGGCTGCGGCCGAGGCGACCAGGGGCGAGCAGGCGTGGCTGAATGGCCGCGTGATCTCTCGCACTGATCTTTCCCTGCCGGTGGGCGACGCGGGATTCGTGCTCGGCACCACGGTGACCGAACAGTTTCGCACGTTTCGTGGCCGCCTGTTCCTGCCGGAAGACCACGGACGTCGGCTGGCGGAATCGCTGGCCGTGGTCGGCATCGCATCGCCCTGGTCGATCACCGACCTGCTCGCGGCGGCGACCGACATCGCGGCCCACAACTGGCGGCTCGCCGGTTCCACGAGCGACGCTCCTCCCGACCTCGCGGTGGTGATGTTCGTCACGCCTGGAGACCTGCCCGCGCAGCACGCGGGTTGCGGCGGCCCACCCCGGGGCGTGATCCACACCTTCCCGCTCGCATGCGCGCTCTGGGCCGAGGCCTACGACCACGGCGTCTCGATCCGCAGCGTTTCGGTGGCGCAGGTGCCCGAAGCCTGCTGGCCGCTGCGGGCCAAGGTTCGCAGCCGACTCCACTACCACCTCGCCGATCGCGAGGCGCACCAGGCGGAGCCGGGATCTCGCGCCGTTCTCGCCCATGCCGACGGCAGGATCAGCGAGACCTCCACCGCCAACATCGCGATCGTCCGCGCGGGATGCGTGACCACGCCTCCGCTCAGCGACGCGCTCAACGGGGTCAGCCTGGGAAACACGAAGCGGCTGGCGGCGTCGCTCGGCATCGCCTGGGAGGAGCGCTCGCTCACCGCCACCGACCTCGCCGCGGCCGATGAGATCCTGCTCACGAGCACGCCGAGCTGCCTGCTGCCGGCGACCATGTTTAACGGCCGGCCCGTGGGCACCGGGAAGCCTGGCCCCGTGTTTCGTGCCCTGCTCGACGCCTGGAACAGCCTCGTCGGGATCGACATCGCCGCCCAGGCCCGTCGCCTCGCCGCCGACAGCCGCCGCACCCCTCCGGCCACCACGCGCTGACGATCCCCGACATGCCAACTCCCGTCATGCCACGCCCCGACATCCGCTCCGGCAACGGTTCTCCCCCCGGTCCTGCCCGTGACGACGTGTGGCATGCGACGGCGTACACGTATTCCGAGTCGGTGCCCATCTGCCACCACGAGATCCGTCTCGTGCCGCGGATCGCCTGAGGCCGCGGAATCAGACTCTCCCCACAAGCGTTCGCCACCATGCCTGCCCCCACCATCACCACCAACCGCACCGTCCGCCTGCTGCTCGCCCTGGCCGCCGGTGCCATCGCGGTGCCGGTCATTCCCTGGATGCTCTGGGGCGCGCGGCTCGACCATGCCGTGGCCGACTGGCTTGATCCGCTGCCGCCGCCGGCAGTGCTGGCCGCCGCGGAGATCGGCGTGCTGGCGGCCGACATCATCCTGCCGGTGCCCTCGAGCCTCGTGGCCACGCTCGGCGGCGCGAGCCTGGGTGTTGCCGTCGGCACGCTCTGCGGTTCGGTCGGCCTGACGATCGGCTCGCTCGCCGGCTGGCTGCTCGGAAGGATCGCGGGCCGGCGGAGTTTCGAGGCTCTCGACGCCCGTGAGCGGGCAGCCGTGGCAGCGCGGCGGCGCACGCTGGGGCCGCTGCTGGTGGTGGTCTCGCGGCCGCTGCCGATCCTCGCCGAGGCGGTGGCCCTGATGGCGGGAGCGGCGGGCATGACCTGGCCGACCTTCCTGGCCGCGGCGGCGCCAGCGAACTGTGTGATTGCGTTGGCTTGGAGTCTGGCCGGGGCGTGTGGCCGCAACGCCGACTCGCTGCAGTGGGTGGCGCTCGCGGCCGTCGCCGTGCCGGCCGTGATCGCGGCCGCCGTCGCCGCCTTCCGCGGTGATCGCGGCATCCCGGCCGCCTGACTCGTTACACTGCCGCCACGGTTATTCCCGCACGCCGCGCGCACCCCCCTTCCCCCGGACTCGCCCGATGGACGCCCCCGGATCGATTCTCGACATCTTTCTCAAGCTCGACGAGGTTCTGCATGGCGTGCTGGAGACGTGGGGCCCGTGGACCTACGTGCTATTGTTCGCGATCATCCTCTGCGAGACGGGCCTGGTGGTCACCCCCTTCCTGCCGGGCGACTCGCTGCTGTTCGCGGCCGGCGCCATGGCGGCGCTCTATCCCGACGACCTGAACGTGGCCCTGCTGCTCGGCCTCCTCTCCGTCGCGGCGATCCTCGGTGACACCATCAACTACAGCCTGGGTCGGTGGCTCGGCCCGGGCGCCTTCAAGATCGACCGCTGGTTTCTCAAGCACGAGCACCTCGAGCGGACGCAGCGGTTCTACGAGCGGCACGGCGGCAAGACGATCGTGCTGGCCCGCTTCGTGCCGATTGTCCGCACCTTCGCCCCGTTCGTGGCGGGCGTGGGGAAGATGAACTACCCGCAGTTCCTCTTCTACAACGTGGTGGGTGGTATCGCCTGGGTCGTGATCTGCACGCTGGCCGGCTACTTCTTCGGTAACGTGCCGATCGTGAAGGAGAACTTCGAACTGGTGGTGGTGGGTATCGTGCTGGTTTCGGTGCTGCCCATCGCCTGGGAAATCTGGTCGGCCCGCCGCGGGCGCCGGTAAAGGCGGCCGCGCGGTCGCGAGAGCGCATTCGACTTCCGTGGTTCGCCGGCTCGGGGGCGGCAAAAGTCGCGTCGCCGGG
>QWQL01000211.1 GCA_003670825.1 Planctomycetota bacterium | reverse complement strand
GCAAGCAGTCGGCCGCCAAGCTCGAAGGGGCAATGGGCGAGCCCGAGTTCTGGAACAACTCCGAGAAGGCCCAGGCGACCGTCGCAGAGCTGAAGGGGATCAACTCGATCCTCAAGCCCCTCGACGAGGCATTGGGCACCAGCGCCGACCTGGAGGCCCTGGAGGAACTCGCTCGGGAGGATGGGTCACTCGAGGCCGACCTCGCCACCGAAGCCGACCGGCTCGAGAAACTCGTCGATCGTCTGGAGCTCACCTCGCTCCTCTCGGGGCCGCACGACTCCTGTGACGCCCTCGTGTCGATTCACGCCCGCGACGGTGGCACCGACGCCAACGACTGGGCGGAGATGCTCCTGCGAATGTATTCGGCGTGGGCCTCGAAACACGATTACACCGTCGAACTGCTCGACCGCCAGGACGACGCCGTAGCCGGGATTCAGAGTGCCACCGTGGCGATCAAGGGCCCCTCGGCGTACGGCTACCTGAAGGGAGAGATGGGCATGCACCGGCTCGTCCGCATCAGTCCCTTCAATGCCGAAGGCAAGCGGCAGACGAGCTTTGCCGCGGTCGACGTCGCGCCGGAGATCGACGATGACGACTCCGAGGTGGAGATCCGGGACGAAGACATCCGGGAAGATGTCTTCCGGGCCAGTGGCGCCGGTGGCCAGCACGTCAATAAGACCTCCAGCGCCATCCGGCTGACACACTTCCCGACCGGGATCGTCGTGCAGTGCCAGAGCGAACGCAGCCAGCACAAGAACCGGGCCACGGCGATCAAGATGCTTCGGGCCCGGATCGCACGGCTTCAGGAGGAAAAGCGGGAGGCGGAGCAGCTCGCCCGCTACAAACTGCAGCCCAAAACCGGGTTTGGGTCCCAGATCCGCAACTACTTCCTCCACCCCGACCAGCGGGTCAAGGACCAGCGCACCGGCCACTACGTCGGCAGTTTCCAGAGCGTGCTAGACGGCAATCTTGACGGTTTCTTCGACGCCTACCTCCGCTGGAAGGCATCGGGATCTGCCCCCACGGCCGAGGATGACTGAGCGTCGTGCTAGACCGTGGCCCCGGGGCGGGCTACAGTGCTGGAAATCCCCGGCGGCTTACCAAGGAACTCCATGGCGGAAAAAGAACAGGCTCTCGAGGTTGAGGGCGTCGTCACTCAGGCCCTCGCCAACACGCGGTTTCGCGTGCAGATCACGGGTGGTCACATCGTCAACGCCCACGTGGCGGGACGCATGCGGAAGAACTTCATCAGAATCGTCCCTGGCGACAAGGTGAAGGTCGAACTCTCGCCGTACGACCTCACCAAGGGTCGGATCACGTTCCGCGAGCGATGAGCATGCGCGGTCAGAACATCCGCGGCGTGCCCTGGTCGGTGGCTCATCTTCGACCAGGAACGGTCAGGCGGTATCACTGGGTGGGTTGTTCTGGCTGACCATCGGCTGGCTTTTCCAGAAACTGCTTCAGGTCACCGAACGTCCGCAGCGGCTCCTTGCCGTCCCGCATTTCCTTTGTCAGCGGGGCCGGCGGCTTCCTCTTCGAACCGCTGGACTGGTAGACCCGTGGCTCCGGCTCACGTGGCGGCCGCTGGTCTCGCTGCTGCCCGCTTTGGCGGGGTGGCCGCGGTGTGTTCTCTCTCCCAGGGCCCGCAGCCGGCGGCGACGATGCACGCTGCTCGGCTCGGCGGCTCTTCTGCTCCTTCTTTTGTTCCCTCTGTTCCTTGCGAGCCTCCTCCCGCCGCTGCTGCAACTCCCGTTCGGCAGGCGGGATCATCGTCAGGGCGACCCGTCGCCGTGCCTTGTCGAGTTCCAGAACCCAGACCGGCACGATCTGGCCGACGCTCACAACGTCGTGCGGATCGCGAACGAACTGACTGGAGAGTTGACTGATGTGCACCAGCCCGCTGTCGTGCATCCCGATGTCAACAAAAGCTCCGAAGTCGACAACGTTGAGCACCGAGCCGAGCAGTTCCATGCCGACGGCCAGGTCCTCGAGCTTGAGAACCCCCTTCTTGAAGAACGGCTTCGGCAGATCCTCGCGGGGATCGCGTCCCGGACGGGCAAGCTGTTCGAGAATGTCGGCCAGCAGCAGCCGCCCCACGCCAAGTTCATGCGCGAAGACTGTCAGATCGACGCCGGCTGCCTTCTCGGCCAGGGCTTCGGTCGGCACACGGCTCGCCAGATCGGTGGGGCTGCCGCCCAGTTTTGCCAGCACCTGCTCCGCGACCGCGTAGCTCTCGGGGTGGATCCAGGTGGCATCGAGCGGGTTGATGCCGCCAGAGATCTTCAGGAAGCCGACCGACTGGATGTACGCTGCATCGCCGAACCCGGGCACCTCGAGAAACTGCTGCCGTGAAGTGAACGGGCCGTTCTTCGTCCGCCAGTCGTGGAAGTTTTTGGCCGTGGTCTGGTTGAAGCCCGACACCCGCCGCAGGAGCGCAGGGCTCGCGGTGTTGACGTCGACCCCGACATAGTTGACGCAGCTCTCCACCACCTGCTCGAGCGACGCGTGGAGATGACGCGCCTTGACGTCGTGCTGGTAGAGGCCGACGCCGATGTTCGCCGGCTCGATCTTCACCAACTCCGAGAGCGGATCCTGCAGCCGACGGCCGATCGAAATCGCCCCGCGGATCGAGGCCTCATAGCCCGGCAACTCCTCACGGCCGTAGACGCTCGTCGAGTAGACACTGGCTCCGGCCTCATTGACGATCGCGTAGCCGACGTCGAGATCCTGGAGTTCGCCTGCCACGAGTTCGGCCACGAGCGTCTCGGTCTCGCGACCGGCCGTGCCGTTGCCGATGGCGATCACCGAGCAGCCGTGGGTGCGGGCGAGTTCGACGATCTTCTTCGCCGCCGCGGCCCGCTTCTCATCCTTGCCGACAACGTGCAAGACGGCGTGTCCGAGCGGCGTGCCGCACTCGTCGATGACCACCGCCTTGCAGCCGCTCTTGAAGCCGGGGTCGAGGGCCAGCACCCTCCTGCCCGGCACGGGAGACTGGAGCAGCAGATTTCGCAGGTTCCGTGCGAACACCTGCACGGCGTGTGATTCGCAGACATCCGTCATCTCCCGGCGAATCTCGCGTTCCAGGCCCGGCAGGATCAGCCGGGCGAGGGCATCGCGGGCGCAGGCCCGGAGAAACTCCGCGTGCGGCTGCCCCGCCGGCACGAGCATCTCTTCGGCCACTGCCTGCAGTTCGTCCGCAGGACCCTCCACCCGCACCTTCAGCAGGCGGGCCCGCTCCCCGCGGTTGATCGCCAGGAGCCGGTGCGGGGGCACCCGCTGGATGTGCTCGCTGAAGTCGAAGTAGTCTCGGTAGTGCTTCTCTTCCTTGGACAGCGCCTTGCCCGCGATCTCGACCCGCTGGCTCTTGAGGTGCCCAGCCCGGTAGAGAAACTCCCTGAGCCGCTGCCGCACGTCCGCTCGCTCGCTGAACTCGTGGGCGATGATGTGCCCGACACCCAAGAGCACGTCTGCAACGGCTGCCACCTGGGCGTCGGCATCGACGAAATCAGCAGCCCGCACATCGAGATCCGCCGCTGCCGTTTCGGCCGCCAGGATCTCGCGGGCCAGCGGCTCGAGCTTCCGCTGCCGGGCCACCTCGGCGAGCGAGAGCTTCCGCGGCTTGAAGGGAAGGTAGAGATCCTCGAGCTGCTTGGAGCTCTCCGCCGCGGTGATCGTGGCCTCCAGGCCGGACGTGAGCCTGCCCTGCCCTTGGATGGTCCGCAGGATGGTCTGCTTGCGATCGGCGAGTTGTCGGGCGCGGGCCACGGCCTCGGCGATCTGGCGAACCGCCTCTTCGTCGAGGCCGCCCGTCTGATCGCGGCGATACCGCGTGATGAACGGCACGGTGTTGCCACCGTCGAGCAGTTCGACCGTCGACTGTACGGCGGCGACCGGAAGCCCGAGCCGCTGGGCTATCAGTCCGAGGTCGATGACAGCAGTGATCACCGTGGATCCCATCCGACTCGCAAACCACGGACGCCGAAAGGCGCCCGGGCCGCACAACTCTCCTCCGCGATCCGTTTCGCCCGCGCAGGCACGGGAGCGAAGACGGGAATCTGGAAAACCTCACGAATCTAGGGCACTCGTGCGACCGATGTCAAACAGCCTTACCCCGCCCTTCCCTGCGGCCCTCCCAGCCTGCCGAACTTGCCCTGTCTCCGGGGTCTCTGCTTGATCTTGACCCCTGGTCTTGGACTCACCTATTCCCCGCACAATGCGACCCGAAGGTCACCCGGGCGTCCCGTCGGACTCGGATCGCGGAAACCCCCGGAATCCACTGGAGCAACCTGCACGATCGTGACGATCAGGAAGCGTGGGACGGACGAGCCGACGACGGCTACCGCTTCCCGCCCTTCCACCAGCGCAGGCCCCGACGGAGTTCGTCCCCATGATTCGCCGCAACACGGAATCCGCCCCGACCGAGAGCCCCCGTAGCGACTCCGACCTGCTGCCCACGGTGCCGCTCCTCGCCCTCGACCGTCAGTATGACGTGCTCCGGGAAGCGATCCGCGACGCGATCAACCGGGTCTGTGACTCGGGCCGGTTTGTCCTCGGTCCGGATGTCGCCGAACTCGAAGCCGAACTCGCCACAGCTCTCGACGTACCCCACGTGATCTCGTGCGCCTCAGGCAGCGACGCCCTGCTGCTCGCCCTGATGGCTCTCGACGTCGGTGTCGGTGACGAGGTGATCGTGCCAAGCTACACGTTCTTCGCCACGGCCAGCGCCGTCACCCGCCTCGGCGCCGTGCCGATCTTCGCCGATATCGACCCGGCGACCTACCTGGTCGATCCTCGGGACATCGAGCGAAAGATCAGCCCTAAGACCAAGGCAATCGTGCCCGTCCACCTTTTCGGACGCACGGCCGACATGGACGCGATCAAGCCGATCGCCGACCGGGCCGGGCTACCGATCGTCGAAGACGCCGCCCAGTCGATCCTTTCGACCTGGCATGGCCAGTGCTCGGGTCGCCTGGGTGACGTGGGCTGCTTCAGCTTCTATCCGACCAAGAACCTCGGCGGCGCCGGTGACGGCGGATTCCTGACGACCACCCGCGATGACATCGCCAAGGCGCTGCGCCTGCTGCGCGTGCACGGCATGGAGCCGCGGTACTATCACGAGGTGATCGGCATCAACAGCCGCCTCGATTCGATCCAGGCGGCAGTCCTCCGCGTAAAGCTTCCGCACCTCGACGCCTGGACGACGGCCCGGCAGGTCAATGCCGCCCGCTACCGCGAGATCTTCGGAGAGTACGACCTCGCCGACCGCGTCGCCGTACCTGGTGACGAGAGCCGCGGCCGCCACGTCTGGAATCAGTTCGTGATCCGGGTGCTCGACGACAGTCGCGATCAGCTCCGGGCCCATCTCTCCAAGCGGGGCGTGGGCACGGAGATCTACTATCCTGTTCCGCTCCACCTGCAGAAGTGCTTTTCGCACCTGGGCTGGGCCAAGGGCGACCTTCCCGAGACCGAGCGGGCCGCCGAGCAGACACTCGCGCTGCCAATCTTCCCCGAACTGGAGTCCGCCGAGCAGCGGACGGTCGTAGCGCGGATCGCCGAGTTCTACAACTCGGCCAAGCTGTCTCGCCTCCAGGAGGAGGCCCCGCCGGCAGCCCTTCCGCCGCCGCACTTCCTGCGGCGGGCCGTCGGCAAGGCCGACGACGTGCGGTGCTGATCCGGCGGCTCTTTCGCACCCGCTCGACCGCGTCCGCCCTGCGTCCGACCCGTGCGGTGGTGAGCGCTGAAGAACCGCCTGCGAGGGGGTCTTTCGGCGTGGGTGCGGGGGGCCGTGATTGCAGGTAGGATTCCGGACGAAGACCGTCCCCATCCACCTCGATCATTCTTCCCGACATGGCCACGAAGTCGAAACGTCCTCCGAAGGCTGTCGGCACGCTGCCGGCAGTCGACCTCAAGACCCTCCGACTGATCGTCGGACTCGCCGACGAGGTGGCGGCCGCCGCGGAAAAGTATCGCGATCCGCACCTCGATATTCCAACCCGCAGTCTCTCGAACGTCCGCTTCAACAAGTCGCGGAAGATCATCGAGATGGGGGGGCAGACCAACCGTCGTCAGCTCTTCAACCTCTCCCAGGCCAAGAGCTACATGCAGACGCTGCTCGTGGCCACCGGCTGCAAGCAGCTGCTCGAACAGCAAAAGACCACCAGCATCCGAGGGCTGTACTACCTCCTCAAGCACACGATCGAGGGCACCCGCGAGGAAACCTTTGCCACGCAGGAGGAGTGCGACCCGATCATCGAGGATCTCGAGGTCACGCTCGAGAGCCTCCGCGAAGAACTCCACGTCTATGCCAGCAACCGCGGCGGCATGGTGGGGCCGATCACGCTCATCGACTCGGGCGACGAGATCGACTGCTCCCGCATGGGATCGGGCGGCTACTCGATCCCATCGATCGTCGAGGCCGACATCGTGAAGTTTAAGTCGTGTGATGCGAAGTTCATCCTACACGTCGAGAAAGACACAGTCTGGCGGCGGTTCAACGAAGACAAGTTCTGGCGAAAGCACTCCTGCCTGCTCACGCACGGCGGCGGCCAGCCCCCCCGGGGCGTGCGGCGAATGCTCTACCGCCTGCACAACGAACTCAAGCTGCCCGTCTACTGCCTGCTCGACAACGATCCCTGGGGCTACTACATCTACTCGGTGCTCAAGCAGGGCTCGATCAATCTCGCCTACGAGTCGAAGCGGATGGCGATCCCCGAGGCCCGTTTTCTCGGCATCCGGTCCATCGACTACCAGCGGTGCAAGCTCAACCCGAGCGTGCAGATTCAGCTCAACGACACCGACATCAAGCGGGCCAAGCAGATCGCCGCCTATCCCTGGTTTGCCGGCAAGAAGGCGTGGCAGAAGGAGATCGCGACAATGCTCTCCAACGGCTTCAAGCTGGAGGTGGAGTCGCTGATCTCGAAAGATATCAGCTACGTCACCGAGACCTACACGCCGGAGCGGCTGGCCGCGGCCGACTGGCTGGACTGAACACACGCCACCTGCACGTCGGGGTGCTACGCCTCTTCGCGAAGCATCGGGGGCGGCTCGTCGAGTTCCTCGAGCTCCGGCGGAAGCTGCAGTTGCCGCATCGTCTCATCGGTCTTCCGCATCCCCTCAGCCACCTCGTCCACCCGCTGGGCGATGTCGGTGACATCCCGCTTGGCAACCGAACTCTCCGCCAGCGCGGCGATCTTCGCCTCCAGCCGCTCGATCTCGGCGGCCACGAGGTCGAGCTTGCGACGGGCCTCATCGATATTGTCGAGGCGTTCCCGGCTGGTCTTGAGATGGTCCTCGAGGGTCGCCCGCATCTGGGCCGAGCCCGCGTCGTCTGGCGGCAGCTTCGCCAGCCGCCGCTCCAGATCGGCGATCCGCGTCCGGATCGCGCCGTCGTCGGTGTGATCGAGGAAATCGGACAGCGTCGAGGCGCCCCAGATCATCCGCAGGTAGCCCCAGAGCAGCCGGTCGAGCGATTCGAGGGCGGTCTTGTCGGGTCCGCTGCCGTCGGGTCCGCGGATACTGCCGCCGAGTTCCACGAGCCTCGAGCAGTGTTCACGGAGCTGGTCGAACCGCTTGAGCAGTTGGGGCGGCAGCTTGCTGCGGATCCGCTCGTATGCCTCGCGGGCCCCGACCGCCTCGGCCGCCCGCCGCGACTTCGCCTCCTGCGCGTCGACGGCGCTACGAAAGCGGTCGTTGGCCAGCATGCTCGCCAGGTAGTAAACCTCGCCAGCCAGCACCAGCGGCAGGAGGATCCCAGGAAAGCCCGAAAGGAACGCCGCCGCCACGCCCCCACCGAACAGCAGCAGGTTCCACCTCGCCGTGAACGCGGCCTTTAGGTACGACATAAAAAGGTGCCTGCCACCACATCTGGGGAATCGAGAGAATCCGGGAACGTTCGCGGTGCCTATCTTGCCTAGATTTGGTGGCTGACACCATTTTTATCGATGCGGGCATGGATCGCGTTGACCTGCTCGTGAAACCACGGCTCCGACTGGACTCCACGGGCCGGACCTACGGCGGCCGGCATGCGGATCTCCTCGGCGATCCGTCCCGGCGTCGTGGCCATCACGAACACGCGGTCACCGAGATACACGGCCTCCTCGACCGAATGCGTCACGAAGAGCACCGTCGCCTGCACTTCCCGCCAGAGCTTCACGAGCAGGTCCTGCATGTCGAGCCGGGTCGCCGGGTCGAGGGCGCCGAACGGCTCGTCCATGAGGATCACCCGCGGCCGGAGGATGAGCGTGCGGGCGATCGCCACCCGCTGCCGCATCCCACCGGAGAGTTCGTGCGGATACTTGGCCCTGTCCCGCCGGGGATCCAGGCCGACCTTCGCGATCCACTCGAGCCCCTCTGACTCACGTTCCTGCCGGGACACGCCCCGGCACTCGAGTCCAAAGACGACGTTGTCGAGCACCGTGCGGTTGTCGAAGCTCGTGTAGTCCTGAAACACCATGCCCCGGTCGGCCCCCGGTCCGACGATCTCCCGCCCGAGCACG
>QWQL01000138.1 GCA_003670825.1 Planctomycetota bacterium | reverse complement strand
ACGCGGCCCACCAGTCGCTCGAGGTCGCCGATGCCGGTGAGCCTCTCGGCGAGCCGGCTGGCGAGCGAGGCATCGGAAACGAGCGTTGCCACGGCGTCGAGGCGGTCGTCGATCGCGGCCCGGTCGACGAGCGGCGCCGAGAGCCATTCGCCGAGCAGCCGCGCCCCCATCGGTGACCGCGTGCGGTCGAGCACGCCCGCCAGCGAGCCCTCACGGCGGCCGGTAGCCAGGGAGCGGACGAGTTCGAGGCTCCGCCGCGAGGCCTCGTCGATCTCGAGCCGCCGACCGGGCCGCCAGGCAGCAAGCGTATCGATCCGTGCGATTGCGGCCGGCTCGTTCTGCTCCAAATACGCCACGATCCCTCCGGCGGCGGCGATGCCGGGAGCGTCGGCGGGCAGCTCGAAGCCGAGCCCCTCGAGCCGACGGCCCGCCAGCGCCCGCCCCACGGCCGCCTCAGCTGACGCGGCTTCAAACCACCAGTCCGGACGCGTGGTCAACAGCCTCATGCCCGAGGGCAACACGAGGTCTGCGACCGCGCCGCGGTGCTTCTCGCCGCAGAGGCACTCCGACGGGTCGAGCCTCAGCAGGTGATCGGCGACGTCGTCGCGGTCAACCACCGCCGCCTCGAACCGGCCGGCGGCGACGTCGATCCAGGCGAGTCCCACCTTCGCGTCGGTGTCGTCGCGGCCGCCCTGGGGCAGGATGGCAACGAGCCAGTTGCTCCGCGACGGATCGAGGAGCATCTCGTCGGCAGCGATGCCCGGCGTGACCACCCGCGTGACCTCGCGGCGCATCAGCCCCTTGGCAGGCTTGCCATCGGTCGAGGCCGGCCCGTCGATCTGTTCGCAGATCGCGACATGACGCCCGGCAGCCACGAGCTTCACCAGCTGCGCATCGAGCTGGTGGTACGGAAAGCCGGCCATCGGCAGGGCATCGGGGCCCTTGTCGCGGCTGGTGAGTGTGAGGTCGAGCAGGTCGGCGGCCGTGCGGGCGTCGTCGCCAAAGAGCTCGTAGAAGTCGCCCATCCGGAAGAGCACCAGTGCCCCCGGGCAGCGGGCCTTCGCCGCCTCGAACTGCTGCATCATGGGGGACGTGGTCGTTGCCATGGCCGGAAATGTATCAACCTTTGACCAGTTGGACGGCGGGACGTAAAAATCAAGGGTCGTGCGGATGCCGATGAGAGGCCCCTGCGATGGGGATCTGCGAATCTGGTCAGGGCTTAACGGCAGCAGCCATAAGCAGTCGTCTCTTTGTGCGGTGGGCCTCTCATCGGCTTCCGGCTTCGCCTCCGCCCCGTGGGACCGCTCAACGATGACCGCTTCCGCCGGATACCAGGTCGTCGCGCGGCGGTACCGACCACAGCTCTTCGCCGACCTCGTGGGGCAGGAGCATGTTGCCCGGGGCCTGTCGGGGGCGATCGAGTCGGGGCGGATCGGCCATGCGTATCTCTTCACCGGTGCCCGTGGCGTCGGCAAGACGAGCGCCGCCCGGATCTACGCCAAGGCACTGTCGTGCGAGCGGGGGCCTGCTGCCGAGCCGTGCAATGAATGTGATTCCTGCCGGGCGATCGTGGCTGGTCAAGATGTCGACGTGATCGAGATCGACGCCGCCAGCAATCGTGGCGTCGACGAGATGCGGCAGCTGCGGCAGAACGTCGCGGTCCGCGCGGCGCGGGGCCGCTACAAGATCTACATCATCGACGAAGTGCACATGCTCACGCGGGAGGCCTTCAACGCCCTGCTCAAGACGCTGGAAGAACCGCCTGCCCACGTGAAGTTCGTGCTCTGCACGACCGAGCCCGAGAGCCTCCCGATCACGATCCTCTCGCGGTGCCAGCGATTCGACTTCACCACGGTCGACGTGCCGTCGATCGCGCTGCGGCTGGCACAGATCGTGGAGGCCGAGGGAGCCGACGTTTCGCCGGAGGCGCTGACGCTGATCGCGCGGCGGGCTGCCGGCAGCATGCGTGACAGCCAGTCGCTCCTGGAGCAGCTGCTCGGCTCGGCCTCGGGGGCGATCGGCATCGACGAGGTGCATGCCCTGATCGGCACCGGTCGTGAGGAGCGGATCGGCGAGCTGCTCGCTGCGGTCGCCTCGCGCGACGCAGCCCGGGCGGTCGCCGCGCTCGACGCCTCGCTTCAAGGTGGGGCCGACCCCGGGGGCGTTTTGGAACAGCTCCTTGCGGGTCTCCGCGACTGCCTGCTGGCGAGCGTGGGCTGTGATGCAGTGCTGCTGACCCAATCGCAGGGGCTCGGCGTCGACCTCCCCGCGATCGGCCGGCAGCTCGGCACGGCGACGCTGCTGGCCATGCTCCAGATTCTGGATCAGTCGCTGTCACGCATGCGCACGAGCGGTCACGCAAGCCTGCTGGCCGAGATGGGCGTGATCCGCCTGGCAACGCTCGAGGACCTCGAGGCTCTGGCCACGGCCGTCGATCGGCTCGCCGCAGCGGCGGGGCCAACGCAGTCGCCGGTGGCCGCAGAGCCCCGACCGAGCCTGCCCCGACCGCCGGCTCCCCCGCCGACTGCGGCTCAAAAAAAAACGACCGAGGTGACCGCCCTCGGGGGTGAGCCGCCGGCCGCTCGGCCCATGGTGCCGCCGTCGCCGAGCGCATCGACAGTGGACTCCGTGCCAGCGCCGGCTCCCCAACCGCGGGCATTGCCCGCACTTCCGCCCGATCCGCGGGCGATGTGGCAGGCGGCGTCGAGCGTGCTCGAGGGGCTCGCGGGCGACTGTGCTGCTGAGGCGATCTCCGCGGCCTGGCGAGACGACGTGCTCGAGGTGTTGCTGCCGGCCCAGGCCACCACGGCCGCGGCCTTCCTGCGGCGACCGGAGGTCGCAGCCTCGATCTCGCGGGCGCTGGAGGATCTGGCGGGCCGCCGGGTATCGCATGCGGTCGCCTTCGCCGCCGCGGCCTCCGCTGCCGGCCCCGCTTCCGGCGAGGAGCCGCCCCGGCCGGTCGCCGCGGCATCGCATGCCGCGCTGATGCGGGAGGCCACCGAGCATCCGCTGGTCGCCCATGCCCGGACGGTGTTTGATGCGGCGATTCGCAAGGTCGAGCCCGCGCGGCCCCGCGACGTCAAGCCGGCCACGCCATCATCGACAGTCGCCCTCGTCGGAGAAGTCGACGAATCGGCGGATGAGCGGGGCCCCGAGGCAGGCAGGGAGAACGACGATGGCTGAGAAACGGGGCGCGATCTCGAGGCTGATTGATTCGTTTGCCGATCTTCCGGGCATCGGCCGTCGTACCGCCGAACGACTGGCCTACCACGTGCTCAACATGCCCCGCGCCGAGGCGATCCAGTTCGCCGACGCGATTCGGGCAGTCAAAGACAACCTCCGACCGTGCCGCGCCTGTTTCAATCTCGCCGAGGGAGACGAGTGCGGCATCTGCACCGATCCCCGACGTGACCGCGCGCTCCTCTGCGTGGTCGAACAGGTTCGCGACCTGCTCGCGCTGGAGCAGGCGGGGAGTTACCGAGGGCTGTATCACGTGCTGCAGGGGCGGGTCGCGCCCCTCGAGGGCAAGGGAGCCGACGGCATGACCCTCGATGCGCTGGCGGCCCGGGTGGCGAACGGGCAGTTTCGCGAGGTCATCCTCGGCACCACGCCGAATCTGGAGGGAGACGCGACGGCGCTGGTCGTGGCCCAGCGGTTGGAGGGGATGCCCGTGGAACTCACGCGACTGGCGCGGGGACTGACGGTCGGGTCGTCACTCGAACAGGCCAACCGCGAAATGCTCGTCGACGCGTTCGCCGGCCGGCGGAAGTTTTGAGGGCGGGGGCGGGCCTCTTTCCGGGAGGTGCAGCACATTTCGTGCCAACCCTGCGCACGGATGCTTCCACAGCGGTATTCTAGGGGAGATTCGGGGCGTCGGGAAACGGCGCCCAATCGGCACGAGGATTGCTGTCATGCGGATGTCGTTCGGCCAGGAAATGCGGATGGCGCAGAAGCAGGTGCTTGCGCCCCGCATGATCCAGTCGATGGAGATCCTGCAGTTGCCCGTGATGGCACTCGAGGAGCGAATCGAGGAGGAGATCCAGAACAACGAGACTTTGGAGATGGAGGAGGCGGGGCAGGAGTCGGCTTCGGGCGAGTTTATGGGGCTGGCGGTCGACGGGGAACCGACGGCGGCCGAGAAGACGGTCAATGAGCAACCCCTGATCGTCGACCAGGACCACGCCAACCAGGCCGACTTCGAGCGGACCTACGACTGGGCCACGGAGTATCCCGACAGCGATGACGACCGCAGCCGGCCGTCGGCATCGCAGATCGAGCAGGCGGGCGACCGCTATCTGGACGTCATGGCCAACATGGCCGAACGACCTGAGACGCTCTGCGACCACCTCCACCAGCAACTCTCGAACTACGAGTTGACCCAGGCCGAGCGGCTGGCCGCCGACAAGGTGATCTACAACCTCGACGTCAACGGCTACCTGCCGATGCCGGTCGAGGAACTCGTCGACGCCGACGGACCTGCCGGGCAGGAGGCCCACCTGCTCAAGGCGCTGGCCGTGGTGCAGAACATGGATCCGCCGGGGGTGGCCGCACGAGATTTGAAGGAGTGCCTCCTGCTGCAGATCCGGCACGACATGCCGAATGCCCGAAATCTGCGGCGGCTGGTGGGCGACCATCTGGAAGACCTGGCCGCCAATCGGCTTCCCCTGATCCAGCGGAAGACCGGCTGTTCGATCGAGGAGATCGAGGAGCTTCGCCTCCAGCTCCACTCGCTCAAGCCGAAGCCAGGGGCGATCTTCACGACGCCGATCGTCGTGCCGGTGAAGCCTGACGTGTATGTCGATCAGATGCCCGACGGCACCTGGAAGGTACGGCTCGAGGAGATCGATCTACCCAACCTGAGGATCAGCCCGCTCTATCGCGACATGCTGATGTCGGCCGACACGGACCCCACGACCCGCGAGTACATCAAGCGAAAGATCAACGCCGCCCAGTGGCTGATCGATGCGATCGAGCAGCGGCGCAGCACCCTGCTCAAGACCTCGCAGGCGATCGTCGATCACCAGACGGGGTTTTTGCTGGAAGGCCCCGAGGCGATCGAGCCGCTCAAGATGCAGCAGATCGCCGACCGCATCAGGATGCACGTGACGACGGTCAGCCGGGCCGTTGACGACAAGTGGCTGCAGACTCCCCGCGGCCTTCACTCTCTGAGGAAGTTCTTCGTCGGCGGCACCGTCAGCGCCGACGGCGAGGAGGTGGCCTGGGACACCGTGCGGATGAAACTTCAGGAGATCGTCGACGGCGAGCCCAAGGATTCCCCCTACAGCGACGACGATCTCGTGCACGAACTCGGCCTGCGGGGCATCACCGTGGCCCGCCGCACGGTCACAAAGTACCGCAAGGCGATGAAGATCCCGAGTTCACGGCAACGGCGCGACTGGAAGATCGTTCGCGATGATGCGGGCAATGAGGTCGACATGGTGCCGGCAGTTGACGAGGGCGACGACTTCGAGCAGACAAACGACATCGCCGGGGACATCGCCGAGGACGATGCTGCCGGCACGATGCCGTGACGGCGCCGGACCGCTCTTGCCGGTTTCAGAGACCGGGTTCTACGATGCTGCGGCGATGAGCCCTGGAGAGTCTTCATGCGGTGTCCCTTCTGCCGTTCCGACAATGACCGGGTGATCGATTCCCGGTCTGGCGACGACGGTGCCACGATCCGCCGCCGCCGGGAGTGCCTCGCCTGCCGCCGCCGGTTCACGACCTACGAGCGGGTGGAGCGGCAACTGCTGACCGTGGTGAAGAAGGAGGGAGTTCGTGACCCCTTCGATCGCGACAAGATCAAGCGGGGCCTTGCCAAGGCTTGCTGGAAGCGGCCGGTGACCGAGGACGACATCGAGGGCGTGGTCGTGTCGCTGGAGGCAGAACTCTACGGCGCGTATGAATCGGATGTGCCGAGTCGGGTGATCGGAGAGCGGCTGATGGAGCTGCTCAAGGATCTCGACCAAGTGGCCTACGTACGGTTCGCGAGCGTGTACCGGGAGTTCAAGGACGCCCGGGATTTTGTGGACGAGCTCGAGCCGATCCTCAACGAGGCCAACCGGATCGGGTAGCGCGGAAACGGCGGCTGTCACGTCGCTGTTGCGGGCGGGCCCTTGCGGCGGTAGTCGCCGTGGATGCCGCCTGTCTTCTCCTCGAGCTGCACCCGCTCGACCGCCATGTCGGGGTCGATCGACTTGCACATGTCGTAGATCGCCAGCGCGGCAGCGGTTGCGGCGGTGAGCGCCTCCATCTCGACGCCGGTCCGGGCGGTGGTGCGAACCCGCGTCTCGATTGCGACGGTCACGGCGTCGGGAAAGCTGATCGCCACCTCCACTGCCTCAAGGGGCAGGGGATGGCAGAGCGGCACAAACTCACTGGTCTTCTTGGCCGCCATGATGCCGGCGATCCGGGCCGTGGCGACGGCGTCACCCTTCTCGAGTTCGCCTCCGCGGATTCGCCGGATCGTTTCGGATCCGGCCGTCAGCCGCGCCGAGGCCCGGGCCGTCCTCACGGTGACCGGTTTGCCGCCGACGTCGATCATCCGGATGCCGTGCTCTGGGTTGCTCATGCCTCAGAGCATACCCCGCCCGCGCCCGGCCCGCGGAGGCCACTGCTGGCTCCGCGGACCGGATGATTTCGCACGTGGCTTCAGACAAGTTCTTTGCGAGCCCCGATCAGCGTGCGGAGCCGCTCGGCGAGCAGCGCCACGTCGAAGGGCTTTTTGAAGCTCTCGTTGACGTGCGCCCGGTCGACCGTGATCTGCGAACCGTCGTCCGGCAGCAGAGCGATCACGATCGTGTCGGCATACTCGGGATTCCGCCGCAGATTCTGGCAGATCTGCTGGGCATCGATCCTGCCGATCGAGTAGTCGACCACGATACAGTCAGGATGGAAGCTCTCCGCCTGAATGCCGGCCTCGAAGCCGCTCGCAGCCACCTGGATCTTGAACGACCGCTCGACGGGCAGTTGCTTCTTGAGATTCTCGATCAGCAGCTGATCCTGACCGACGAGCAGCACCTTGGCCATCGCCTCGTCCTCGAGGTCGCCCAGCGGCATGCCGTGCTCCTTGAGGAACTTGATCAGGTACTCCCGCGGGATGCGGCGATCCTGGCTGCCCGGGATGCGGTAACCCCTGAGCCGCCCTGAGTCGAACCACTTGCTCACGGTTCGTGGAGCGACTTTACAGATTTTGGCGACCTGGCCTGTCGTGAAAACCTTCATCTTCTGGACTCCCCTGGGATCTTGCGTGTCCGGAAATGTTTTGGCCAGTCCGCACCCTTTCGAGCGTCGAACATAGCCCCCCTTTGACGCGGTAACTCTCGATGGGGACGCCCACGTCGTCGTGCCCCACGATGGCCGGCCAGAGGCGCGGAGGGGGCAAGTGAATTCCGGATCACCCAGCGTGCGTCCCTTGGGCAGGACGCACCCCTGATGAAAGCCGGGACTCGCAGGTTCCCCCCCTGCGCCACACCTCGTCGTGCTTGCGGGATCGCTCCCGGACACGTCCGCGATATGGCCGTCCAAGAGGGTAGATCGAAAGATCGTGTCGTGAGACTTGAGCCGTTCTTCACGGACGGAGCGGTGGCAGCGCTCGACCGGCCTGTGCCGGACACGCGGAACTCCCCGGCAAGTCCCGGAATCCGGCTTGTACCGGCTGCCGCCGAGGGGCCGAACTCAGGCCGCCCGCGACGAGGGATGGGCGGCGGCTGCGGTCTGTTCGAATCGCACGCTGACCCGCTTCGAGACCCCTGACTCCTCCATCGTCACCCCGTAGAGCGTCGTGGCCGAGGCCATCGTCTTTTTCGAATGCGTGACCACGATGAACTGCGTCGACGAGAGAAAGTCCCGGAGCACCCCGCCGAACCGGTCGACGTTGGCCTCGTCGAGCGCGGCATCGACCTCGTCGAGCACGCAGAACGGGCTCGGCCGCGACTTGAAGATCGCCAGCAGCAGGGCCACGCACGTCATCGTCTTCTCGCCGCCGGAGAGCAGCGAGATGCTCCGCGGCTCCTTGCCGGGGGGGCGGGCCACGATCTCGACCGATGTCTCAAGCAGGTCGACACCCTGTTCGAGGACGATATCGGCCTGGCCGCCGCCGAAGACCCGCTCGAAGAGGTCACGGAAGTGGCCACGGACCGTCTCGATCGTGTCGCCGAGTAGCCGCCGACTCTCCTCATCGATTCGGGCGATCAACTGCTCGATCGACTCCTTGCCGCCGGTGACGTCGGCAAGCTGGGCCTCGAGCGTGGCGAGCCGCTCCGCCAGTTCCTCTGACTCCCGCAGCGCCTCCATGTTCACCGATGTCATCGAGGCGAGTTTCCGCCGCAGCTCCTCGATCCGCGTCTCGAGCTCGATGCGGTCGTCGGGAATCGGGTCGGCGTCTGGAGCCGCGTCGGGAACCGAATCGGCAGCTGGGGTAAGGTGGGGAGCCACGGCGACGATGTCGATGTCGATGTCGTAGTCGTCGCGAATCCGCTCCACGATCCGGGCCCGCTGGT
>QWQL01000128.1 GCA_003670825.1 Planctomycetota bacterium | reverse complement strand
GTGGGGCGAAGCGACCATCCCGCGTTTCGCGTGGGTTCTTGGTGCCGACCCGCGAGGATCCCGATTAGACTCGGCAGACCACGGTGGAGTGCCTGCCGCGGCATCGCCGGTCTCCTCACGTGCAGGACCCCCATGACCCGCCTCGTCTCGCTTGCCGTGCTCATGGGCTTGGTGGCGCTGTTCGGGCTGCTCTCCTTTCGGGTGATGGCGAGCTTCCTGCTGCCGATGCTGCTCGCCGCGATGCTCGTGGTGATCTTCAGTCCGCTCCACCGCTGGGT
This sequence comes from Planctomycetota bacterium, assembly GCA_003670825.1. GTDB lineage: Bacteria > Planctomycetota > Planctomycetia > Pirellulales > UBA1268 > QWPN01. The sequence continues at coordinate 8,238 of QWQL01000128.1, read as the reverse complement.
GCGCGAGCGGACTCGCTGGCCCGACTGGGCCGCGGCGGCGGTCACCACCGTCGCGGTGGTGCTGATCGTGCTGACGCCGATCGCGCTGGTGCTGTTTCGCGCCGGTGGAGACGCCGTGGCGATCCTGCGGCGGCCCGAGGGCATCAGGCTCGATCCGCACGTGCTCGATGGGCTCGTGGCCCGGTTCAACGAGCTGACCGGTCTGCAGATCACCGCCGAGAGCGTCAACGGCGAGCTCAAGCGGCTGATCGAGGAATGGATCGGCCCGATCGCCGCCCGTGCCCCCGCGGTGATCGCCAAGATCCTGATCGGTGCGATCGTCACGGTCGTCAGCCTGTTTTACTTCCTTGCCGACGGCGGCCGGATGATCGAGGGCGTCACCCGGCTGATTCCCCTGGATCGCCGCTACCAGTGGCAGCTGCTGCAGGAGTTCGAGGAGGTCAGCCGGGCGGTGGTGAGCTCGATCCTGCTGGCAGCGCTCGTGCAGGCCGTGCTTGCCGGGATCGGCTTCTACGTGGCCGGGCTTGGCAAGGTCTTTCTCCTCACGCTGCTGACCTTCTTCGGCGCACTCGTGCCGATCGCGGGGGCGGCGATCGTCTGGGGGGCAGCGAGCCTCTACCTGTTGTTCTTCGAGAAAAATACGTGGGCCGCAGCCGGGCTCGCCCTCTGGGGCATGGGGGTGGTGTCGACGGTCGACAACATCATCAAACCGATCGTGCTCCACGGGCAGTCGAAGCTCCATCCGCTCCTGGCGCTGCTGAGCGTGCTCGGGGGGGTGGGGGCGCTGGGCCCGATCGGCATCTTCGTGGGCCCGATCGCCGTCGCCTTCCTGCAGGCCGCCCTGACCATGCTCCGGGTCGAGATTGGCAGCCTTTCCGGGGATGTGGGCGGGGAAAACAGCCGGGCGGTGGCCTCCCGCCGAAATGGTCCGCCGGCCGGTCTTGCGTAGGGGGGTGTCGGGAGGGTGGAATCGTGGGATCTTCGGCCATCGTGCTGAGGCGTCACAGAAAGGATCGACGATGGTGGAATTCGTGCTGGCATTGGCAACTCTCCTGGCCACGGGTATCGAGGCGGCATACGTGCCGGCCGACGAGGGGGGCGGCGATTATCTCGTCCGCGTCGAGCCAGATCTCGTGAAGAGCGCGAGTACCTACCAGTTCACCAGCGACGTGCCGGCCGACGCCCGCGACGTCCGACGTGTCCGCATTTTCGTCGGTGACGCCTGGCCGCCGGCGGTGGAGCGGGCGGTGCTCGAGGCGTCGCGGAAGCCGCGACGCGCGGCACCTGTGGCGGTCACATCGGCACGGCTACCCGACGCCACGGCGCCGGCGGGCATCGCTGTGGAGCGGCCGTGGGGCTGGCTGATCGGCAGCCTGATCGCGCTGTTTATGTCGCTGGGTGCCAACGGCTACCTGAGCATGCTGCTGGCGCAGATGCGGCAGCGGTACCTCCGCGACATCCAGCAGGGCGTCGTCAGGGTCTGATCCACGATCTGTCAGACCAAGCGATCGGGCTCCCACCGTAGGTGCAGGTTTTTCTAGCTGCACCATCCAGCGCCGTGGTCCTCCAACGTAGGTGCAGGTTTTCCTACCTGCACCATCCAGCGCCGTGGTCCTCCAACGTAGGTGCAGGTTTTCCTGCCTGCACTAAGCGCCGTGGTCAGACGCCAGCACCGCTCGCCACCCAGGGGCTTGTTACGGGGTCCGCGCCCGCCGCCGCCGTGGAGCGGGATGCGGCCGCTCGCCGGTCGGTCCTGGAGACCGGGAGCCGCCGAAGAAGAAGGCTTCGGCGGGCCAGGCGGTGCCGTCGTCGGCCGCCGGTTCCGGCGCGGCCATCACAACCGGCTCGACGACCCGCGCGGGCTCCCGTGCCGGTCGTGCGGCGGGCTCCGGTGGCAGGGCCCGTGGCCCAGAGGCAACCGCAGTTGCTGGTGCCAGCGGCGCGACATCGCCCCAGAGCGGTGCCGGATCGCTGAACGAGCGGACGTGCGCCCCGGCTGCGGCGAAGGTGCGGGCGACGTGCTCGTGGCAGGTGAGCACGAGCATCTGCCGGTCGGCCGCCTGCTCCGCGGTGAACTCGACAAGGACGCGGGCCGCCGAACGCGCCCGGGCGTCGTCGAAGTTGACCAGGGCGTCGTCCATCACCACCGGCAGGCTGACGTCGTGGCGGCCCAGGTCGCGGATCAGCGCCAGCCGCAGCGCCAGGAAAACCTGCTCTCGCGTGCCGCGGCTGAGCCGCTCCGGATTCCAGATCTCCCCGTCGGTGTCGTGAACCTCGAGCCGGGCCTCGTCGATGGCGGTGGTGATCGAGGGATACCGCCCCTCGGTGAGCCGCGAGAGCCAGCGGGAGGCCTCCCGCAGCACCGGCGGCTGGTGGTCGCGGGCCACGGCGGCGCGGGTCTGCTCGAGGAGCACGTGCGCCCGATGCAGCAGGTTTCGCCGCTGCTGCTGCTCGGCGAGCCGCTCCTCGATACCGGCCAGGTCCACTTGCAGGCTTTCCAGGGTGTGGTCGTTGGCTGCGGTCTCCACGCGGGCGGCGACGGCCTGCCGCCGCTCCGAGGCCGCAGCGAGGGCGGCACGGTGCCGGAGCGTCACGTCGCGGGCCTCGGCGAGTCGCCGCGCCAGGGGTACGACCTGGGCCTCGGTCAGCCAGCGATCGACCTCCGGGGGCTCGGTGGTCTTTCGGCGGGCGTCGGCCCAGGACTGCTCAGCGATCGCGGCGGCCGCGCGGGCTTCCTCATATTCGGGACGGCGGTCGACCTTTGCCAGAAACTCCGGCTCCGCGGTCACTCCCCAGCGGACGAAGAACTCTCTCACCGCCCGCTCGGCGACGCGGACCTGCCGCACCATGCTGCGATGTCGGCGCCGCGCCGACTCCAGCTGCCGCGTGAGCTGGCTGCGTCGCCGAATCGTGATCCGTTCGGCGTCGAGCCGCTCCTCAAGCAGCTTCAGGTGGTCGACGGCCGTGGTCTCCGGCACGAGTTCGCATTCCACGAGCACCTCGTCGATCCGGCGGGAGAAGGCCGCGAGTTCCTCCCGCTTGTGACGAGATTCCTCCGAGAGCCGCCGGCGGTCGTCATCCAGCGTGAGCAGCGTGTGACGGTGGGCGGCGACCTGCCGCACCTCCCGCGGCGAGAGCGTGGTCGGCAGGCCGCGGTGGGCGAGGGCCTTTCGCCACCGACCGCGGGCGGCCGTGCGGGCCTCGAGGGCCCGTGCAACCGCCTGCTCGGCGAGCGTGACGCGGTCGGCGAGCACGTGCATCGAGCCCTCGCGGGCGAGGAGTTCCTCGAGCCGTTCGACCTCCGCCTGAGCCTGGGCGAGTCGGCGATCGAGTGAGAGCGTGGCGTCGGCTGGAATCGTCCCGTCGAGCGTGCCGCACTGTTTCAGCAGTTCCTCCCGCTGTTCCTTCGCGACCTCGAGCTGATGGCGGAGGGCCTCGAGCCGGACGGTCGAGTTTTTGTCGAGCGACCAGGTCGTCACGGAGGCCACGCCCGCACCCGCCAGGCCAAGGGCGGCCATCGCGTAGGCCATCGAGCCGGTCACCTCGCGGGGCAAGAGCAGGCCGGAAAGCAGCATCCCGGTGCCGATGGTGAACAGGCCGCCCAGGCCCAGCAGCCATGGCGCCGGCACCAGTTGGCTGCCCACGCTTTCGGTCACCTCGCGGTCGATCCGGGCGATCGCCCGGTCGAGCTCGGCGAGCTGGTCGCCGGCGGTGATCCGCTTTCGGATCGCCCCGGCCCGGGCGGCGGCCTGGGCGATCGCCTCGGCGATCGTCAGGCCTGCGAGGCCGCCACCAGCGCCCTTCACGCTGCCCTTGGTGTCATCGAGCGACCGCCTGGCTTCGGCGACGGCCCGCTTGGCCTCGACCAGCTCCGACGAGGCCCGGCTGCAGTCGCGAGCCCGCGACCTGAGCGGCCCGAACGAGAGCGCGAAGCCCTCGGGGAGAAGCACGTCGGGGACGCTCGCGCCGTCGACGTCGAGGTTGGCGGCGATCGGCACCACCCGTGAGAGACCGGCAACCCCCACCTGTTCGCCGAATCGCCGCGCAGCGAGCCGGGCATGGCTCTCGGCGCGGGCCGCGTCGGCGGCGAGCCGCTCCAGCTTCGGTGCCTCTTCGAGCACCGCGGCCACCGCCGCCCGCTTCTTCCAGACGGCCGACTCCGCGGGTAGTTCGCGGAGCTGGCGGGCGAGCTTCGCGCGGAGCTTCTTCCGCGTCTTGGCGGTCCGCTCGAACCGCCGCAGCCGACGGTTGGCCAGCCGCCAGGCGTCGCGGTCGGCATGCACCAGCGGCACCGACTCCAGCGCCGAGAGTTCGTCTGATGTCCGCCGCCACTCGGCATGCAGCGGCTCGAGGGCCAGCACGCCGCGAACCACGTCTTCCGCCCTCAGCGCGGCCTCGATCCGCGGCTCGATGCCGGCGATCTCGGCGTCGAGGTGCGAGAGTTCCATCCAGAGCCCACCGGCGGCCAGGGCCGGCGCGCCTGCCGCAGCGATCCGTTCGAGCGTGTCGGTGCGGCGGGCCTCGAGCGCCGCCAGCGGCGATACCGTGGGGTCGGCCGAGTCGAGCCGCCGCATGGCGTCGTGGAGGTGGCCGAGCACGCGGGCCACCGTCGAGCGGTCGAGGCCGGCGGCGAGTTCGTAGAGCCGGCGGCCGCAGCCTTCGGGCTCGAGCGTTCGCAGTTCGTGCAGCTCGTCGAGGCCGAAGGCCATCACGCTGGTGAAGGTGGTCTCGTCGATGTCGCCGACCACGTCCTGAAGATAGACCTTGTGGCGACCGGCCTGATCGTGGCGGGGATCGACGTCGGTGATGCGGATCAGGTCGCCGGCGTCGCCGCCGAGTCCGACGACGTCGTCGGCATAGCTCTCGTTGGTGACGGCGGCCAGTTCGGGGCCCTCGTGACGCCGCTCGATCGAGAGCAGCGTCCGCTCCGGCGGCATCCGCACCAGGAGTTTGCCCGCGCACGGCTTGCGGGCGTCGAGCACGCCGCGGCGAAACAGTCCCTCGTAGCCGAAGAACACGGCGCGGACAAACTCGAGGAGCGTCGTCTTGCCGGTCTCGTTGGTGCCGTAGAGCACCTGCACGCCGGGGCCGAGCCGGTCGATGGTCGTGTGGTCGAGCGCTCCAAACCGCTCCACGTCGATGCGTTCGATGAACATGCTGCGGGCTCCGCTCTCGGTCGGTTCAGGAAAGACGATGCAGGGAGGACGATGCAGGGGCGAAACGCGGTCGTTCAGACCGACTCGATCAGTTCCAGGGCGAGCCAGCCGGCCTCGCGGGCGTCGGCGGCGGTGAGGGTTTGCGACTGCTCCACCATCGTCACGATGTCGGCCAGCGCCGAGGAGAACGACGTGGTGGAGCCGGGACGGCTGCCCGACCGGGTGTGACCCAGCGGGGCCAGCGACTCCGACGGCTCGGCGACGAGATCCTGGCACCAGGTGCGGAACGATGCGGGATCGTAGAGTTCGCGGACCTTGGCGAGCGTCTCTGCGGCGATCTCGCCCACGCGAACCCGTCGGGCCACGCTCGTCCCGCAGGCGACGGAGCAACGAACGAGTGCCACCACCGCGCCACGGTCAGCAGACGGCTGTTCCAGGTGCGACCAGATCGCAGTGGCGAGTTCCTCGTCGCCGCCGGATGGCGACTCGACCGACACGGTCCGCCAACTGACTCGGTGCGTGGGCACCTCATGCCACGTTCCGCGCCAGTCGCCACGGGGTGCCGCGAAGTCGGCGGCTGGCGGCCGGTCGTCGTCGGCATCGCGAGCGAGCAGCGTGAGCGTGCAGCAGGCGCCGGGCGAGGCCTCGTCGGCGGCGCGGGCCTGAAGCGCAGGAAGGAAGTGCACGCCGGGCGGGAGCGACTGCGACTGTCGCGATGCCCAGATCCAGAAGGTGCCGGGCTGCGACCAGGCTGCAGAGGCCGTCGCCGCCGTGGCGAAGGCCGAGGCCGAGGGGGTGATCCGTGGCGCCGGCACCACGCCGAACTGAGGCTCGTCGGCAGTCCATCGCTGCCGATTCCAGAGGGCGTTGTCCCAGCCGATGACGACCCTGCGGTGCAGCGGCGACGGATCGCCCGACACCGATGCGGCCGAACCGCTGCCCGCCGGTCCGTGGGCCGAGACGATCTCCACCACCAACCCGCGAACCTCCAGCTCCACCGGCGCCAGCGGCGTGACGAAGACCAGGCCGCGGGGTTCGCCGAGCATCCGTGAGAGGTCGTGGCATGCGGTCGCTTCGTCGGCCACCACGACGGTTCGGCATCCGTGCGACGCGAGGTCGGTGATCACCTGCCGAACCGCCGCCGCCTGGGCAGGACTAGCGCGGTCGGGATCGAGGAGCCGGCCGCAGACCACCACGGCTGCTGCCTGGCTCCGGATGGCGACCGCGGCCGCGTCCGCCAGCGCCGTCGCCGCGGCTTGTGTCACCCGCGCGACGACGTCGGCGGGAGCGGCCTCGGGCGCGGCGATCGGCCGGTGGATCGCCGGGTCGAATGCAAACACGATGTCGGCCACGGGTGTCACCTTTCTCCAGGGGCGCACCGGACCGCAATCTTCCCGGGGCCGATCCGTGGCGCGAGGAAATACAGGAAAGATGGGGGCAATGTAACGCCGGCCCGGTGGATCATGCCACGCCAAAAAAAGCCGGGCTCGAACCCGCTCTAGGCCGTCAGGGGCGGCGGCGAGGCTGCAAAATCGGCCAGCAGCCGGGTCGCCCAGGCCTCGTCGGCCACACCGGGGCCGATCGCCGCCAGCACCCGGCTGCGGAGCAGCACGCCCTTTTCAAGCGCCGCGGAGAACAGCCAGCAGCCGACCCGGCTCCGGTTCCCCTGCCGCACAACCTCGATTCGCCGGGCGTCGGCCGGATGCACGGCGATGACCGCTGAGGTGGAGCCACGCCGTCGGGCGAGCACCGCCGTCGCCGTTGCGGGCAGACCGCTGCCGCCAAGGGCATGCCAGGTCGGTTGCGGTCTGGCGTCGGACCAGAGCAGGTCGTCGGCGGTGAACTCCGACCAGACCGCGAGCGCGACGTCCACTTCCAGCAGCGAGGTCTGCGCCGACACCACCACTTCCCACGCCGAGACATTCGCCGCGGGTTCGCGGGCCCGCCACATCACGGTTGACCGCAGGCGGCGGCGATCGGACGGCTCGTAGATGGCCACGACGTCGGCACCGCGAAGCCAGTGATCGGACAGCGCGGCCAGGTCCACGCCGAGCAGCGTGTCGGTGGCGTTTGGGCCACCACCAACCCTGATGCCTTGGTCGGGATGGGCCACGTCGATCCTGGAGGCCAAGTCACCGTGGCCCTGCGTGGCGAGCGTGCCTGCGAACGACCAGTCATGGTGGGCGGCGGAGGGCATCGGGATCGCTCATGGGCGCGGGGCGGAAGCGGCACGCGGGGGGATTGTAGCGTCGCCGTGGTGAGTCGGGGTGACCCGTGGCTGCTACACTTCGCCCACGCCACTGTTTCGTGCCACCACTCTCAACTGTCGAGTCGCGCCTGATGCCCACCGGCCCCGACCCGCTCGTCGTCTGCGAAGCTGCCGCCCGCGCCGGTGGCCGGGTGCTCGGCGAATGGGTGGGCCGCTTTCGGGCGACGTCGAAGGGGCCGCGGGATCTGGTCACCGAAGCCGACCACGCCGCCCAGCGCGAGGTGCGGCGCATCCTGCTCGACGCGTTTCCGGACCACGGGTTTGTGGGCGAGGAAGGGGATGCTTCCGGGCCGCCGCTGCCCGCGGGGCAACCTGGCCACTCGGGCTCCGGCCTCCGTTGGATCGTCGATCCGCTCGACGGCACGACCAACTATGTGCACGGTTTTCCCGCCTACTGCGTGTCGATCGCGCTTGCCGACGGCGACGACCTGCTGGTTGCGGCGATCCACGATCCGCTACGGGACGAATGCTTTACCGCGCGGCGGGGTGGTGGCAGTCGGCTGAATGGCACTCTCTTCAAGACGCCGGCCGTGACCGACCCAGCCGAGGCGGTGGCGGCGGTGAGTTTTCCGGCGCACGTCGGCCCCGACTCGCCGGCGATTGCCGACTTCATCGCCGTGCTCACGCACGTGCACTCCGTGAGGCGGACCGGATCGACGGCGCTGAACCTCGCGTATCTCGCCGCGGGCCGATTGCATGCCTTCTGGGTACGGCGGATCTGCTGTTGGGATGCGGCGGCCGGCATCCTGATCGCCCGGGAGGCGGGTGGCGTCGTCGGTTCGTTCACGGGTGGACCGGAGGTGATTCCGCTCG
>QWQL01000035.1 GCA_003670825.1 Planctomycetota bacterium | reverse complement strand
TTGGCCTGCGATCCTGCGTTTGTTGCCCCGACGACCGTGCAGTGCGGCGTGCCGAGCCACTTTGTCCTCTCGGAACAGTTTGCCCGCGAGCGATTGGGGTTTCTGCTCCCCAAACGGCGACCCATGGACGACATGACCATGGGATTCGACCGCCCCCAGGAAGACGAACTCGCGCTCTGTAACCTCGGCCTGCCGAGTCCGTGGTGGACCGTGGCCTTCCCAAACGATCCTCCCCCCGACCCAGCGTACGAGACGCTTGAAAGCCTCTCGCCCCACGATCGCGACCGCTGGATCGCCACGTGGCTCGGCTTCCTGCGGGCGATCCAGTTCGAGCACCACGGCCGCCTCGTGCTCAAGAACCCACTGCATACCTTCCGCGTGCCCCTGATCCGCGGCGTCTTCCCGAAGGCCGACTTCATCCACATCGTCCGCGATCCGCGGGAGATGGTGCCGTCGTGCCTCCACTTCTGGCGGCGCATTGCCGAAGACCACGGACTGCAGCGGCCGCTGGCCGCCGACCTCGAGGACCGGGTGTTTGCGTCGCTCGTACGGATGGACCGTCGGCTCCACGAGACCTGGGAGACGATTCCGGAGCGGCGGCGGCAGCGCATCCGCTACGAAGACCTCGTCGCCGACCCGATCGGGGTGCTCCGCGGGGTCTACGACCACTTCGGATGGCCCGTCGCCGAGGTGGCGCAAAGCCGCTGGCAGGCTCGGCTGAACGAGCAGCCCGAGTATCGCCGCAATCAGCTCCCCCTTGATGAACGCCTCGGCCAGCGGATCGATGAAGACCTCGCCGACCTGCTCACCCGATCCGGCTACGATGCCGCCCCTCGTCACCCGCGATGAGTTCACCGAGAGCGGCCGCGCTCGAGTACTCAAACTCGAAGCCAAGCTCCTGCCCGAGCCGATCGGAACTCATCACCCAGGAATGCCGCGAGTAGCCGACGAGCCCCGGCGGCATGGCGAGCCAGGGCAGCCGCAGCGCCCACCAGACCCGCCCGATCACGGCCATCACGGCGAACGGCATCGGCACCGCCGGCACGCCCAGCATCGAGGCGATCTGCCGCTGCGTGACCGCGTCGGGTGGCGCGATGTTGAACGGTCCTCGGGCAGACCGCAGAAGGATCGCCAGCGTCGCCCGCGCGACGTCCTCGTGATGCACGAACTGCAGCGGCGTGTTTCTGCCGTCGGGCAGCAGCACCACGGGGATGCCGAGAAAGTAGTCGCTGAGGAAGTTCCGCACCCCCTGTCCGCAGATGATCGCCGGACGCGTCACGCTCACGGCGATCTCCGGGTGGGCGGCGGCAAACCCCTGAACCATTTCCTCCACGACTCCCTTGTGGGCAGAGTAGTAGTAGCCGGGCAGTGGCCGCAGCGGCGTCGTCTCGACGCAGCGCGGCGGGTTGTCAGGCCAGGCACCGTAGACCGTCGCGCTGCTGGCCACCAGCAACCGCCCGGCACCGGAGGACACCGTCGCGGCCAGCATGCACCGCGTGCCATCGAGGTTATCGGCCTGCAGTCGCCCGGCGTCACGGCCTGGCTGCACCGCGTAGGCCAGATGCACGACCGTATCGGGGCGAAACGTCTCGATCGCGGCCGTTGTCTCCGGGTCGCAGATATCGCCCAGCACCGTGTCGTCGGGAGCATCGCCGACGGCCGCCCGTCGATCGACCCCGAGCACGCGGGCAGTCGGCAGCGTCCGCCGGATCTCGCGAATCAGCGCCCGCCCGTAGAGTCCGGCGCTTCCCGTGATCGCGATCCGCGTAAGCGCTCCGCCCGCGGCTTCAGTCATCGCGTCACCAGCCTGCCGAGTCCCCGGCGGCGTTCCCGCCGCAGCAGCGCCCGGTAGGCGTGGAAATCGACCTGGATGGTGTGCCGCGGCGACGTCACGTAGCGGCGGCGAATCGCGGCAATGTCGGTGTCGATCACCCGGTGCATGGAGGGGGAATCGGGAAGCCCGCAGCGGCCCTCGATCAGGTCCCCCACCCACGCCGCCTGCGCCTCGGCGAGCGGGAAGATGGCCCCCCAGGGCTGCACCAGGCCGATGAAGAACAGCCCGGGCACGTCGGGATGGACGACGTGGCGATACAAGCGCACGGCGTTGTGCTCCGGGGCGATCACCGTGGCATCGAGGAATGGGAACGAGATCGTGTAGCCGGTCGCGAGGATGATCGCGTCTACCGGCTCGCGGCTCCCGTCCACGAACCAGACGCCGTCGCCATCGAACCGATCGACGTCGGGCCTGATCGCGATCCGCCGCTCACGGACGAGGCTCGGCAGGTCGCTGGAGATGGTGGGGTGCTCCTGCAGCACCTTGTGGCCGGGAATCGGCAGGCCGTGCGGGCGGAGTCCGCCGCGGTTCATCCAGACCACTCCGGCAAAGGCGGGACGGAACATCCACATCGGGGCAAACCGCCAGATGAACTCAGGACACACCGTGTCGAGCGGCATGCCGAAGAGATACTTCGGTATGACGTGGGCTCCCCGGCGGGTCGAGAGCAGCGTGCGGTCGGCGACCCGCGCCAGATCGCAGGCGATGTCACAGCCCGAGTTGCCCATCCCGACCACGAGCACCCGCTGCCCGCCAAAGCCGTCGGGAGTGCGATAGTCATGGGCGTGCAGCACCCGGCCGGCGAAGGTGCCCTGAAACTCCGGCGTTCGAGGCAGCCAGTGGTGGCCGCTGGCGACGAGCACGTGCCGATACCGACGGGTCTCGGGGGCCGCGTCAGCCGTTCGGAAAACGACTGTAAACGTGCCGTCAGGCTGCGGTGTCACACGCTCCACCGTCGTCCGAAACCGGATCTGGTCCCGGAGGCCAAAGTGGTCGGCATAGGCGTCGAGGTAGTCGCAGATCTGCTCGTGCCCGGGAAAGTCCGGATAGCCCGACGGCATCGGGTAGTCCGCAAACGAGGTCATGTCACGCGACGTGTTGATCTGCAGCGACTTGTAGATCGCGGAGAGCCCGTTGTCATTGCCGTACCGCCAGAGCCCCCCCACGCCCGATCCCCGCTCGAAGCAGTCGAAGGCGAGACCCCGCTCGCGCACCGCCTTCGCGGCGGCGAGGCCGGAACCTCCGGCGCCGATCACGCATGCATCGAGCAGGTCGGGAGAAGTCTGGCGGATCATGGCTCTGCGCCGGCGGTCACTGGGGCGGGCATCTGGCCGTGTGCGGAGCCGACACCAGCGTGCGTCGCACCAATGTAACGGCTCCAGCCTCCCTCACGGGCGGGTCAGGGCGACCCGGTAGTGGCGAGCCCGTTTCTCCAGGCCGCGAAATCGGCCCTCACGCTCGGCCACTCGCAGAAGAAGAGGTGGCCCGCCGACCCATACACCGTGAGCGTTGCGCCACGGATCGCTGTCGCCAGCCGGCGGGCTTCCGCCGGCGGCACCACTGGGTCTTGCTCCCCGGCCGCGACCCACGTCGGCACCCGCACCTCCTCGAGACGGCTACCGATGTCGAGCGACTGGAGGGCGGCGAGCACGGCGACGAGGGATGCGGGGTCGTGCTTCACGAAGTCGGCCCGCATGCGGTCGAGGGTTGCCGCCGGTACCGCTGCGGCTGCCCGACGGTCGGCGGCGCACGACCGCACGATCGCATCGTGCAGCGCGGGCAGCCATCCGGCCACCCGCATGCCGGCCTCGAGGCCTGCCCTGCCGACGAGGCCGCCGGCAAGCCACTGCAGCCAGCCGACCGACCCCATCACGCGGCCTCCCGCGAATCCGGCCAGGCTCGCGACGGCCGCCACGCGGTGCGGGTGGTGGATGGCAAGGTTGATGGCGGCGAAGCCCCCGGTCGACCAGCCCGCTGCCAGCACGCGACGGTCGCCCAGCACCTCCACCAGCGCCGCCTCGGCCAGCTGGGCAAACAGCCGCTCATCGATCGCCGACGGCAGGGTTCCCGGAGCGAGACGCCCAGGATGATGCCCGGGCAGGCTCAGCGCGATCCACGACTCGTCCGCCGGCTCATCGAACAACTCGCTGGCGATCGCGACCGAGGCAAACAGGCCGTGCATGAAGACGACGGGCGGCCGCGGGTCGTCGCGGAGGTGCACCTCGGCGGCCACCACGTGGCCGTCGACCGGAACAAGCACTCGCTTCAGCACCGGTTGCATTTCCCGAGCAGACTCCGTCTGATGACCCACTTCCAGCAGCGGTGGATCTGCCATGATTTCGAAATCGTTCTGGCACGGCAAATCGGTGCTGGTGACGGGCGGCTCGAGCGGCATTGGCCGGGCGATCGGCCTCGCCGCCGTGGCCTCGGGAAGCCGCGTCGGCATCATCGCCCGAAAACGCCCGCCGCTCGAGGCCACCCTCGCCGACCTGCGGGCCCGAGGGGCGATCGCCGAGGCGATCGCGTGCGATGTGGCCGATGCCGAGGGGCTGCGAGCGGCGGTCACGATGCTCGAAGAGCGGTTGGGCTCCTGCGACGTGGCGATCGCCTGCGCCGGCATCCACCGCACCTCGTGGCCCCTCGACGCTGCGATCGCCGGCGAGGTGATCGACGTCAACGCCAAGGGCTGCATCAACCTCGCTGCGGCCGTGCTCCCGGGCATGCTCGCCCGCCGGCGTGGGAGCCTCTGCGGCGTGGCCAGCATCGCCGCGGTCGTCGGGCTACCCGGAAACGCGGCCTACTGTGCGAGCAAGGCGGCCGTCGTCGCGTTTCTCGAGAGCCTGCGGCTCGACTGCCAACCGGCCGGGGTCGACATCACGACCGCCTGCCCTGGCGTCGTCGACACGCCGATGGTGACCGACGCGGAGCGGGCCGCAGGACGGCTCATCACCGCCGCTGCCGCAGCGACCCTAATCCTCCGCGGGATCGAGCGGGGCCGGGCCGAGATCTGGTTTCCCAGGAGGACCGCGCTCGCCGCCCGGCTCGCCCGGTCTCTGCCCGCGACGATCCGCGACTGGGTGCTCCGCCGGCAGCCCCGAATGGCAGAGTCGTCAGACCGCGGCTGACGGCGACACCACTGCCCGGCGGCGGACGGGCAGTCGGGCCTCCTTCCAGAGGTCGGCAATCGCATTCAGCAGACCGTCGACCGCCTCCAGCGGATGGTTGGCATTGATCTGAACGCGGAGCAGGCCCCCGTGGATCGGCACGGCGGGATAGGTGGCCGACTGGGCATAGAAGCCGCGATCGAAGAGCTGCCGGCCGGCGGCGAATGTCTTCTCGAGATCACCGACCACCAGCGAGATGATCGCCGAGTCGCCGCCGTGGTACTCGATGCCGAGGGCGTCGAGACCGCTCGTAAACCGCTGGATCCGGGCATGAAGCCCGCCGAGAAGCTCATCGTATTCCGGCGTCATCATGATGTCGCAGACAGCTGAGATCGCCGCCAAATACGGCGGGGGCACCGGGCCGCCGAAAATGAAGGTGCTGGAGCGGATCTTGAGCACCGTCTTCAACTCGGGTGTGCAGGTGACGAAGCCACCGAGGCAGGAGAACGCCTTCGACAGGGAGCCCACCATGAGCACGTTATCGAGCGTGCCGAGGGCGGCGGCCGCCGCCCCGCGGCCCCGCGGACCGACCACGCCGGTGCCATGGGCGTCGTCCACATACATGATCCCACCGAGCCCGCGAACCGTGGCGTCGAGATCGGCCAACGGAGGCGTGCGACCCGACATGCTGTACACGCCGTCGATCGCCAGCACGAGACCGCCGTGACCGCCGGCCTGGGCGACGAGCCGCTCCAGAGCCCGAGGCTCGGGTGTCGCCAGTTCCACGACCCGGGCTCCGGAGGCCGCCGCCGCCAGCCGCGCGCCTTGATGAACACTGTCGTGCGACTCCCGGTCGACCACAAGCAGGTCACCCTTCTGCGTGATCGCCGGGAGCAGGCCGACATTGGCAAGCGTGACACTCGGAAAGATGAAGGTGTCGGGCACTCCGAGCCATGCCGCGAGTTTCTCCTCCGCCTCGTCGACAAGCACCGGGCTCGAGAAAGCCCGCGACGCGCCGTTGTGCGCCCCCCATTCCGGCAGGGCATCACGGATTGCCTGGTGGACCCGGGGATCGCGGTCGAGGCCGAGGAAACTGTCCGACCCGAAGTTCCAGACGGTATGGCCGTCGACCGTCACCCGCCGGTCGTCGGTGGTCGCGTCGAAGAGGAGATCCTTGAGGTGCATCCCGGCATTGGCGTCGAGAAACGAGAGCGCCACCCGCGTGACCTTGTGTCGGGAGAGCCGTTCGGTAAGCGGGTCGAGCCCTGACGCAGGGGCAGCCGAGGGTCGAGAGCGGCTGCCGGTGAGCCGGCTCATGAGTGATCCGACCGTCACCTGCCCGTGCTTGCTCATGTGCCGTTCCCTGCCATCCGTGAGGTGGGCCACCGACCGGATCCCCGTGTGGCGGACCTGAATGGGTCAGCAGGCTAGCACACCGCAGGCCAGCTCGCCCACGGCGGCGCCTCGCACGACACGGCCACCGTGCCGCATCGTCCACGGGCCGATCGGATAATAGTCATTCCAAACTGGCTGGGTGAATAGTTCCTTGAGCCGCTCGATCGCCTGCTGCTCCATGGCCTTGGCATCGCACCAGAACTGCCGCAGGTCGTGCGGACAGCCCGGCAAAGAGTCGCGGCATCATGACCTCAGGGCAGTCGACCACCGCGAATCACGGCAGTCCTTCGCGGTCCACGATCGCGGACCCTCCCGCAGCAGCGGACGGGTCTGGGGGAGCAGCGGCGCTTGACGGATGGTGCTCGAGCATCCAATCGGGGAGTCGCCGCACCCGGCCCTCGGCATCAACGCAGACGACGGTCGTCGATCCCGTGACGAGAATGTGCGTGCCGCGGATCACCTCGTAGGCATGCTTGATGTGGGCAGCGCCGATCTTCTCGACCCGCGTTCGCAGCAGCAACAGATCGTCGTACTCGGCAGCCGCCCGGTAGGAGACGTGTGCCTCGGAGACGACCATGAACAGGCCGTCGTTCTCGAACTGCCGGTAGGTGTGCCCATGGGCCCTCAGCATCTCCGTCCGGCCCGTTTCGAAGTAGGTGAGAAAGTTGGCGTGATGCACTCGGCGCTGGCCGTCCGTCTCCTGGTAACGGACGCGAATTTCCATCTCGTGCACCGCCGACATGGCCTTCTCCGGGGATTGGGGCGTGATCTCCGCCCGGCCATCGATTGACCGGACCACCGACGAGAGCCTATCTTGCCGGGGTTCGCAGCCGCAAAAGCCGGGTGGCCGACAAGCGACCACCGGATCGGCACCAGACCGGCTGCGACCACTGTTCGGAGCCTCATCGTGAGTCACGGCGACGCTGGCGAGGGTGCGGGAATAGGCTTCGCGACGGCCCGTGGCCGCAACTGGCCGACACTGCGGCAGTTCACCGTGTTTCTAGAGAACCGCGTCGGTCAACTGCTGGAAGTGGTGAGACGCTTCGAAGGCTCCAGGGTGCGGATCGTCGCGCTCTCGATCAGCGACTCCGGCGAGTGCGCGTTTGTGCGGTTCCTGCTCAGCCACCCCGAGCAGGGCCGGGAGATTCTCGAGCGGGCTGGGCTCGCCATCATCGAAAGCGATCTGCTCGGCGTGGAACTTCCCGACGACCAGCAGCCGCTCCTACGAATCTGCACGGCACTGTTGCAGGCCGAGGTGAACATCATCCAGGCCTATCCGATCCTCGTGAGACCGCGGGGCCGGCCGGCGGTGGCCCTGATGGTGGACAACACCGAGATGGGCATGGACACCCTGGCCGCGAAGGGCTTCAGAGTGATCACCGAGGGTGATCTCGACGAGGAAGAGTGAGGCTGATGGCGGCGGTCACTCAAACATGTCGTCCGGGACCGCGGCGAGGTGGCGGACGACGATCCGCTGCACGGTATCCCAGGCGACCGCGGTCAGCGTGACGCTTCCGTCCGCTGCCTGACTGGCGAACAGCCCGTGACTGCCCCCCGACCAGCGTGCTGAAAACTCCTCAGGCAGCAGCACGGCGCCCCCGGACAGATGCAGCTCGATGATCCCGCCGTGATCCCGCTCAGCCCACAACCGAGTCAGAAGTCGCGCCATGGGGTTGAGCTCGTGGCCACCGGCCGAGGCCGACAAGGAATCGCCGTCCGACTCCATGGTGAGGGCCGCCTCGGATCCCGCCGGTATGCCAATCCCGGAGATGAAGTTCCAGTCGCCATCGTCGGCTGCCGACTGCGGCTGATCCGGCCGCTGGGGAGGTTCCGCCGGCAGCACCTGCGGGAGGGAGACCGACGGCACCACCTCGTGAGGCGGGTCGGTCGGCAGCCCGAGTTCGGGGATTTGCAGGGGCATCGAGCACTTGCTGCATTTCCCGTGCTTCCCCGCCAGCGATAGCGGCACAACGAGCCGGTGGCCCGCCGGACAAAAAAACACGATCTGGCCGTCGATCAGCTGCGGCTCAGCCCCGCCGGCGGCAGGGTGTTCCTTGCCGGGCTTACCACGGGGGATCACGCGGGTCTTGTCGTCGGACATGGTGCCGTCTGGGAAAAAGGAACTCTGGCGCACGGGCGGATCCCGATCGAAAACAGTGTATCGACCACGCGGCGACTTGACGCGGCCGCGGCAGCGTCTGACACTGCCGCAGCCCGTGGCCTTCGCCACCCGCGTCCGGAACCCT
>QWQL01000119.1 GCA_003670825.1 Planctomycetota bacterium | reverse complement strand
GGCGTCATCCCGCCAGCGGGCCAGCAGCGGCGCGGGTGCTGCCAGGCGGGAGATCACCCTGACGAGCACCCGCTCCTGGTCTTCGCCCCAAGGAGCGGCCGCATCGACCGCCGCCCGGTCGCCAACGGCGATCTGCTTGATGGCGAGAAACGACTCGAGGCTCGAGCCGGGTTTGGTGGCGACCCGCGCGGCGGCGGCCACGGCTGGGAGAAGATCCCCGGTGCCAGAGGGCCCTCGCGACGCCGCCGGGCCAGACGGCAGCCGGATCGGCTCGAGGGTCATGATCAGCGGCGCCACGCGGATGGCGTCGGCGGCGTTGTAGGCGTAGTTCTTGAAGAAGTAGCCGAGGATCTCGACCGGCTCCTCGATATCCATGCCGGAGGGCATCCCCGCAGGCAGCGCCAGGCACTGCACCACCACTGGCGATGCCGGCCCGCCCGCCGGCTCCATCCAGCACTGCCAGTACGACTCGACGCCGTAGTCGTTCCGCGGGGCCGTGAGTTGCTCCGCCCTGTGCAGCGTGCCTTGCATCCGCACCAGCCGCCCGCGAAACGACCGCGGCTGGCCGAACAGTTCGCGAAAGCCCACCTGCTGCGGTCGCGCCCGACGGAGCCCATCCAGGCCGACGTCGCGGAGCGTCGTCCAGGTCTGAAACCAGGCGTCGTTGTCGGCGTCTCGAAAGACGGTGGCATCCCGCACCTTGGCGAGCGAATCGAGCGAGGCACTCAAGGCTGCCATCGCCGGGTGTTCTAGCGGGACTGGGTCGCGTTCGATAACGACCTCATCTCCCTGCGGCCCGCGGCCGGCCACCGCCTCGAGTCGCGTGTCAACCTGGGGCTGTCCACCACGGGGGCGAGGAAACCAGGTCCGCTCCACCCAGCCCAGCACCACGATCAGCGCGACGCCCGCAGGCACGAGCATCCAGAACAGACGCCGGCGCTCCCCGGGGGCGAGGAAGTTGCGGGCCGGCCGGGCGGCGTTCACGGAAGCGAAGGTCCGGAGCCGTCGGATTCCGACGCCGGCACCACCGGTGTGGCCGCCGCCTTCTGCCGCCGCATCTCACGCCACACGTAGGCACCGAACGAACTCACGAGCGTGAGTGGCATCGCGAGCATCAAGATGATGCTGTAAAAATAGCCGCGGGCCACGTTGAGTCCTTCGGGGTCGGACGTATCGACGGCGTCCTTGCAGTTGGGACACCCGAGCGCCTCGGCAGAGGCCAGGAGGCCAACCATAGCGAGCAGCACGAGCGTCGGCAGGGCGTGACGAAGACGGTGCATGGATTGACCTCACCCCTCAGAGATTGACGACCGCTAGAGCGCATTCGACGTACGTGGTTCGCCGGCTCGGGGGCGGCAAAAGTCGCGTCGCCGGGGCGAGGATACGCCCAAGGCTCCGCGAGCGTTCGCCGACCCCCTTCGCCTACCCGCCCTCGCTGACGGAGGCGAGGCTCCACATATCCTGGATGTGCTTCAGTGTAGACGCGTGTGCCGGGCCGGGAAAGAAGTGGTAGAGCATCAGGTAGATCACCACGCCGGTCACCGACACGTAAAGCCAGATCGGCAGGGCGACTCGGCCCAGCCGGCGGTGGGCGTTCCAGCGGCCTTTCCAGGCCAGCACGAACATCGCGATGGCCAGCACCGGCACCGCCACCGCGAGAAAAATGTGAGAGATCAGGATCGCGAAGTAGACCGTCCGCACGCCCCCCTCCCCACGAAAGGGCACGTGGCCGACCAGCGCGTGGTAGGTCAGGTAGCAGGCCAGGAACACGGTCGACACGGCAAATGCCGACATCATCGCCGCGCGATGGGCCCGCACCTTTCCCCGCTTGATGAACGACCAGCCAGCGATCAGGAGCACGGTGGCGACCGCATTCAGCACGGCGTTGGTTGTGGCCAGCGGATGCACGCCGGCAGCGGCGATCACAAGCGCGGTCATGGCACGATTCCCGCGGCTGCGGCATCCGCCTGCTCGGCGAGCACCTCGCGAATCAGTTTCTCGAGCAGCTCCACGCGGTCGGGCTGCAGCAGATGGTAGCCCCCCCGGAGCCGGCCCTGGCGGTCAAACACCACGCCCCGCTCCGAGTGCACCCCCAACTCCACCGGCAGCCGGAACACCTTCTGCCCCACGCGCTCGATGAGTTTCAGGTCGCCGGTGAGAAACTTCCACCGGTCAGGGTCTGCCTCGAACCGGGCGGCATAGTGAGCCAGTGCCTCGGGCGTGTCGTTCTCAGGGTCGCAGGTCAGGCTCACGACGAGAAAGTCGGGGTCGTCAATCCTGCGGAGGATGTCGGCGATCGCCTGGTTCTCACGAAAGCATGGTCCAGGACAGTTGGCAAAAAAGATGGCCCCCATCCAGACCCGACCCTCGAGTTCCGACGAGGAAAACTCGGCACCCGTCTGATCCCGGAGCGTGAAAGGCACATCGGAGAGCTTCGGCACCTCAGCCTCGTCCACCTCCAGCCTTCCGGCCACGGGGGTGGGTCGCGAGGGCTCCTCAGTTTCCCTCAGCGGTGCGGGCCTCGCACATCCAACCGCGGCTACCAGCGCGAGGCCGACCACACCCGGCCACAGCATCCAGGCCGCAGTGCCGACTTCCAGACAACCGGGATGGGCCTGCCCACTGAGCACCACTCCGTGCCTCCGCCGCCGATGAAAGCTTCTTTGGCTTCCGGGCATGGTGTTCATGGGAAGAAGACTCCGGGCAACCATCGCCACCACCATAGGTCAATGCGCCTGCGCCGCGAGCGGATTCTCGGCCGCGGCCTGCTCGAGCAGTTTGAGGTCGGACCCACGGGCCATGTGAAGCGCCCGTTCCTGCGACACCATCCGATTCCGCATGCCGACGTCGGGGATGAGCATGATGGCCAGGAACAGCGCCATCATCGCGGCCGGGATGGTGAGCACGTACTTCCAGTTCGCCTCCCACCAGACGTGCATGAAGAACAGGATCACGAGCATCGCCTTCGTGCAGGACACGGCCATCATGAAGGCCCAGCCAACCTGGGGTTGGTCCCGCCAGGGCCAGGCCGCCGAGTAGGTGAAGAAGGAGAGCGTCGTCAGTCCGCAGAGGAGGAGGAACACGAGCAGGTACTTGCCGATCCCGCCGTGGCCATCGTGGCCGCCATGATCATCATGACCATCGTGCCTGGCTTCGATCGAGTGGTGGAGCGCCTCGTCAGCCGATTCACCCGAGCGGGTGACGGGGCCGTGACTGGATCCGCCGTGGTCAGACATGAGAACCTCAGAACAGGTAAAGGAGCGGGAACATGAAGATCCATACCAGGTCGACGAAGTGCCAATAGAGCCCAGCGTTCTCGATCATTCCGGCCCGCTTCGCGTCGAGTCGATACGAGAGCAGCACCGCGAACACGATCAGGCCGACGATCACGTGAACCGCATGGAAGCCGGTGAGCAGGAAGTAGGTGCTCGCCCACATGCAACCGCCGGGGATCACGGCAGGAAGTTTCAGCCACGGAAACACGTCGTTGAGGCCGTGGGCCCCATGGCCGCCCTCCGGATTCCCGTGGTCGGTGCCGTGGTCGGCCCCTTCGGCGGGCAGCGGCATCACCTGGTCAGCCACCACCGCCATGTCGAAGGCTTGCTGGTCGGGATTGAGCACCATCTTTTGAATCTGCTGCAGTTGCCGGCGACCGGCAACCTGCTCCGCCGTCAGCGCCGTCTCGGCCGCCTCATCGAGTTCCTTGAGACGGTCGTAGGTCTCGGGCTCCTTCCATCCAGCCAGCGCCGCTCCCTGCGGTGACCCGTGCCACCTGACGGCCCACGAGTACCGCATCAACTGCCACGAGTCTGTGGGCTCGCGGCGCAGGGCCTCGAGCCGCCCGCGGACAGCCGATCCGTAGTACAGGTCGGGGCGCTCGTAGATCCTCCCACGAGGAGCGACCGGATAGATCCCATGCGAGAACTTGGCGGAGTACTCGTAGCCCTTCACGCCGAGAAACAGGCCTCCCAGCAGGAATGTCAGCACCATCCACACCTTCGCGAGCCGAACCTTGTTGGCACGGGCTGCCTCGAGTGCGAGCACGATCGACACGCTGGAGCAGATCAGCACGAACGTGTTGAACGCCCCAATCGGCTCGCTAAGGTGCACATGGTGGGGCTTCGGCCAGATCGGCGCACCGAAGCGAAGCACGACGTAGCTCCCGAGTAACGCCGCAAAAAACATGATCTCTGTCGATAGGAACAGCCACATGATCAGCTTGCCGCGGGAAAGTGGCAGGCCGGGCTGGTACTGCAGGGTCACGTGCCCGTGACCATGGTCATCACCGTGGCCGGCGTGACCGTGGTCGTGTCCGTGGGGGATCGAAACGGCGGAAGAGGTCATGGTCGTCACTCTGAGAAACGGGATGCGATCAGACGGGCCTGCCGAACGCGACGGCGGCGGTGAGCAGGCCGAGCAGGGACCCGAGCGAGGTGAACAGGAGCGCGCGGGCGGAGGCGTCGTCACGCCGGACGGCGAACCTGGCCGCGGCCACACCATAAACGATCGAGGCGACCGCTGCCGCCAGAAAAAGCCGGATGCTGCCCGACGGCACCGCAAGCACCAGGCTCGCAGGGACCATGGCGAGCGCCGCCGCCAGCGACTGTCCGCCCGCCCGCAGACCAGAAGGATCGACGACCGTCAGCATTCGCAGCCCAGCCGCGGCATACTGCCCCCGGTAGAGCCAGGCGATGGCCATGAAGTGCGGAAACTGCCAGAGGTAGAGCACCGTGGCCAGGGCGGCGACCGCGAGGCCGCCCCTGGCATCACCGGCCGCCAGCCGCTCCGGACCGTTGGCAGCCAGCCAGCCGATGGCGACTGGCAGAGCTCCCGCCACGGCGCCGACGGCGGTATTCAGCGGTGTGATCCGCTTGAGCGGCGTGTAGAGCGCCACATACAAAAGCCACGTGGCGGCAGCGGCAGCCGCCGGCCGCCAGCCCGCGCTTGCGACGATCGCGGCCACGCCGACACCCAACGACGCGGCCGCGATCACCCAGGCGTCGCGGGGCGAGAGCCGACCTGCCGCGATCGGCCGGGAGGCAGTCCGCTTCATCCGGCGATCGGTCGACCGCTCCAGGATCTGGTTGGCGACACTCGAGCTCGCGGCGACGAGCGCCGTGCCCACCAGCAGCACGACGGCCGCACCGGCATGCTCCGGACGACCGCCGGTCAGCCACATCGAGGTCACGACCGTCGCCAGCACCATCACGGCGATCCGCGGCCTGGTGAGGCTCGAGAGATCCGCAGCCCACAAGGCCGAGCCCGAAACTGCCGCCACCCGCTCGACCGTCCCGCAGGCCAGGGTCGACGACGGCACGAGTTCAACGCTGGCCGGCGGGGGCGTCATGCGAAGGCCCTTCCCGCGGCGGCGGTATCGGCCGCACCGCGGCGGGTGACCGACCGACCCCAAGCACCGACCTCGATCGTGAGCACGACCGACGCGCCGAGGATCATCATTCCCAGCACCACATGCCCGGTGACCACGACCGCGTTCCACCCGCTCCGGGCCCGGAGTGGCTCGGTGAGCTGCCACGACTCGGGCAGCAGCCCGGAGGGCATGCCCCAGTTGGCCACCCACGCGGCGACACCGAGAAGCAGTTGCAGCCCGACGACGATCACGATGCCCTTCGCCCAGCGGCTGGCCGACGTTGAGCGGCGGGCCGACGTTGAGCCGCCGGCGCCAACCGTGGCGGCGGCGACGGCAGCCAACACGGTCACCGCCACGGCCCCCACGATGTGGAGGCCGACGAGCAGTTGAAAGGTGGACGGCTCGACCGTGGCATCGAGGTGCCGCAGCTGTGCCCCGGCGACAAGCTGGAGATAGGAGGCTACGAGCAGGGCCACCGGTACCCGCGTCGTGGGACCATGATCTGGCGACGTCCGCCGCGACAACGCCGCCACCGCCACCGCTACGGCGAAAAACAGCGGACCGGTGCAGGCGTGAACCTTGGCCACCGTCTTGTCGTCGAGCAACACACGGGCGCCGCCTAGGACTCCCTGCACGACCACCAGCGCGACGGCGGCGACCGCCAGCCAGCGCACCGCCGGCCGGGTCGCCGACCGCCAGGCAACGCCGGCGAGCAGCAGCGTGATGATGCCGGCGAGAGCCCCCAACAGCCGGTGCCCGTGCTCCAGAAACAGATCCCACGGCCCATGCAGCCACTCGGCCAGCGGAAACAGAAACATGTTGTGGCCGTAGGTCGCCGGCCAGTCGGGCACCGCCATCGCAGCCTCGTACGTCGTCACGAGCGCTCCAAACGACAATAGCACCGCCGTCACCACCACGAGCAGGCAGGCGATCAGATGCGTCCAGTTGAAGAAGGTGGCTTTCATACTTGAAAAAGAGGCGGTCCTAGCGAGCGACAGGCGGAGAAACTGGCGGGCGAGCGTTCGAGATTTCGCTCATAGCGGCTTCGCCCCTTGGCTCCAGGTCGCGCGAACTATCTCTGCAAGGAGACTTCTGCCGGTCCCGGAGCCGGCCTTGGCTGGTTGACGTGCACCCCTCTTAGTGTGAGGCCGCGGCCGCAGCGGCAGCCGCATTCGGGGGGTCGGTCTGCATCAGGTGATCCTTCTCCACTCCCGGCACGGAGTATTCGTACGGGCCGCGGTAGACCACCGGCTGGTAGTCGAAGTTCCCGTGGCCCGGCGGGCTCGGAGCAGTCCACTCCAGCGTGTTGGCATTCCACGGGTTCCGGCCCGCCACGGGACCGAAGAACATGCTGTAGATAAAGTTGACCGCGAAGATGATCTGCGTGGCCACCATCCCGATGGCGCAGTAGGTCATGAAGGCGTTCAACGGTTGCAGGTGGTGGAACGTCTCGTAGTGATAGGCGTCGGCGAGCCGCCGCGGGAAGCCGACGGCGCCGAGGATGTGCATGGTGAAGAACGTGCCGTTTAGAAAAATGAACGTCAGGAAGAAATGCACTTTGCCCCAGAACTCGTTCATCATCCGGCCGAACATTTTCGGAAACCAGAAGTAGATCGCCGACCAGACACCCATGGCCGTTCCGGCAAAGAGCACGTAGTGGAAGTGCGCCACGATGAAGTACGTGTCGTGAATGAAGATGTCCACCGGGGTGGCGGCCATGAAGATGCCCGACAGTCCCCCGATGATGAACATCGACACGAACGACAGGGCAAAGAGCATCGAGGTTGTGAACTGGATCTTGCCTGCCCAGAGCGTCCCGAGCCAGTTGAACGTCTTCACCGCGCTCGGCAGGGCGATCATCATCGTCGACACCATGAAGGTGATGCCGAGGGCAGGGTTCATTCCCGACATGAACATGTGATGACCCCAGACGATGAATCCGAGGCCGGCGATACCCGCGATGGAGTAGACCATCGGTCGGTAACCGAACAGTGGTTTGCGGGCGAACACCGTGAGGATGTCACTCACCATGCCCATCGCCGGGAGGATCATGATGTAGACGGCCGGGTGGCTGTAGAACCAGAAGAGATGCTGCCAGAGCAGCGGTTGGCCGCCACCGGCGCCCGAGAGGGCGTTGTTGACGATGTTTCCCTCGGGCGTGAAGAAGCCCGTGCCGAACATCCGATCAGCGAGTTGCATGAAGCCAGCGGCGGTCAACACCGGCAGCGCGAAGGCCTGCAGGATGGCGGTGATGAACATCGCCCAGATCGTCATGGGCAGCCGGAACATCGTCATCCCGGGGGCCCGCATGAGGATGATGGTGGTCATGTAGTTCACGCTGCCCAGCATCGACGACACGCCGACCATCGTGAGCCCGACGAGCCAGAGCGTCTGCCCCATCCCGCTCGCCGGCGATGACGCCATGTTGGTGGAGAGCGGTGGATAGCTCGTCCAACCTCCCGAGGCAGCCCCTCCTTCCACGAAGAAGCTGGCACCGAAGGCGAAGAAGGCAGGCCACATGAACCAGTACGACAGCATGTTGAGCGTTGGGAACGCCATGTCGTCGGCGCCGATCATCAACGGAATCAGAAAGTTTCCGAAGGCACCGGCAAGGATCGGGATGATCACCAGAAAAATCATCACCGACGCATGCATCGTGAATAGCATGGTGTAAAACTCTGGCGACATCTGCCCGCCTTCTTGGGCAAAGAGTTTGCCGATAACGGGCACGTCGGACCAGGGCCAGGCGACCTGCCACCGCACTGCGAGGGCCAGCAACCCGCCGATCAAAAACCAGAGGAGCGTGGAGAACAAAAACTGCAGGCCGATCACCTTGTGGTCTTTGGAGAACACGTAGGTCGAGAGAAACTCCGAAACGCCGCCGCCCTTTGCGCGGCCATGCACGGCCGGGGTGCCCTGAACGTGGGTCGATTCGATGGTCGGCGTGAGCGTGGTGGTCGGAGGTGTCATGGGGTGCGGTCTCCAGATCGGCAAAAACGCGGCATATCAGTGGTTCAGTCGGCCTGGGCCATGTCGATGGCCTCGGGCGGGGGTTGCGTGGCCTGCTGCTCGGCGTACTTTCTTTCGAGCCATGAATCAAACTCGGCTCGCGTCTCGAATGTCACGCGGCCCTTCATCTTATAGTGTCCCCAGCCGCAGAGTTCGGCACACACGATGTCGAACTCTCCGGCCTCACGGGCCTTGAACCACACCGGGATTTTCATGCCCGGCACCGCATCCTGC
>QWQL01000085.1 GCA_003670825.1 Planctomycetota bacterium | reverse complement strand
GGCCGTCGAACGCTCCGGCGACCGGAGCCGGCGGCTTTGGATCGCCCAGGCGTACTGGAAGGTGTCGGCCGCCCATGCGTCGGTCCGGTGCTGCACCGAGGCGATCGAGCGGGTGGAAATGATCGCGCCAGGGGGCGATCCGCATGATCGCGCCACGCTCGACGTGGCGGCGGCGGCCGCCCGCGCCGACCTGGCCGACTCGCGGGCCCAGCTCGGCGTCGCCCAGCAGGAACTGGTCGATCTCGCTCGGCTTCCGCTCGAAGACCCCCTGCCGTGGCCCGTGGACCGGCCGCTCGCCGGACCGTACCAGACCCACTTCGACGCCATCTTCGCCACTCGCACGGCCACCGGCCGGGTGCGGGCGATCGCCCGCACGCTCCCCGCCCGGCACGACGCCCTCGAATCTCGGGCTGCCGCCGTCCGCGCCGCAGCGCAGGCGATGGCCATGGCCGAAGCCGATCACGCCAAGGGCCAGCGGCCGATTGAAGCGGTGATCGCTGCCCATGCCGCACTCGTCGGTCAGCAGCGGGAGTTTCTCCTGGCCACGAAGGCCTACAACCTCGACATCGCCGAATACGCGATGGCCGTCGCCGACCTCTCCGTGCCCGACGATCGCTTCGTCTCGATGCTCATCGGCAGCCCGATCCAGTGGCGGCAGCCACAGCCGGCGGCTGATGGGCAGGGTTCGAGCCCGGGGCGTGATGCTACGATGATCCCATGATCGCCCCGCACCACCCCGCCCCGCTCAGGATCGGCCCCGTGGTGGTCGATCCACCGATCCTCCAGGCCCCGATGGCGGGCTACACCAACTTCGCCTACCGGCAGGTGGTTCGAGAGTTTGGCGGCGCTGGCCTGCTGGCCACGGAAATGATCGCGGCCCGAAGCGCGATGTGGCTGGAGAGCCAACGCGGCGAAAATCCCGATCGGCTATGGGGTGTTCGCGACGAGCCGCGGCCGTTGGCGGTGCAGATGTGGGACAACGATCCCGACAACCTGGCCCAGGTCGGCCGCCGGCTGGCCAAGGATTTCCAGGTGAGCGTGGTCGATCTCAACTTCGGCTGCCCGGTGCGACAGGTCACCGAGAAGGCCCACAGCGGGTCGTGGCTGCTTCGCGATCCAGACCGCGTGGGCATGATCGTCCGCCGCGTGGTCGAAGCGTGTGACGGCGTGCCTGTGACCGCCAAGATCCGGCTCGGCTGCTCCGACGCCTGCCGCACGGCCGTGGAGGTCGCGCAGCGGATCGAGGAGGCGGGCGCCTCGTGCCTGACCGTGCACGGCCGCGTGGCGGCGGAGTTTTTCAAGGGGAAGGCCGACTGGGACGCGATCGCCGCGGTGAAGCGGAGCGTGTCGCGGATGCCGGTCGTGGGCAACGGCGACATCGACTCGGCTGCGACGGCTGTCCGGCGGCTTCGCGAGAGCGGTTGCGACGGCGTGATGATCGCCCGCGAAGCCCTCTCGAAGCCGTGGATCTTCGCCCAGGCCGCCGCGATCCTCCGCGGCGATCCGCCCATGCCCGACCCCACACTCGACGAGCAGCGGGAACTCGTCTTCCACCATTACGATCTCGTCTGCCACCGTTTCGGGGTGGAGCGGGGCACGCTGCTGATGAGGAAGTTCGCCTGCACCTACGCCCAGGGTTTGCCGGGCGCCCGCGAGTTTCGCGGCAAGGTCTCCCGCGTGGTCACCCGGGAGGAGTTTCTCGAGGTGATGCGGACAACGTTCCCCCGACATGCGGCGGCCGCACCGACCCCGTAGGGGCAGGTTTTTCTACCTGCACCAGTGCCCACTGCAGCCGTACGTGCAGGTTTTTCTACCTGCACCACACCCACCGCCGCCGAGCCGCCCGCCACGCCGGGCGGGTTCAGCAGACGCCAGGCCAGCGGGCACGAACCTCGCGGCCGGCGTATAGGCCGCCATCGCCGAGCGACTCCTGGATCCGCAGCAGCTGGTTGTACTTCGCGATCCGGTCGCTCCGCGACGCCGAGCCGGTCTTGATCTGGCCTGTCGAAAGACCGACGGCCAGATCGGCGATCGTGGCATCTTCGGTCTCGCCACTGCGATGGCTGGAGACCGACGTGTAGCCGGCGCGATGGGCCATCTGCACCGCCGCGATCGTCTCGGTGAGCGTACCGATCTGGTTGACCTTCACGAGGATGCTGTTGGCCACGCCCTCGGCAATACCGCGGGAGAGCCGCTCGGAGTTGGTGACAAACAGGTCGTCGCCCACGAGTTGCACCTTCTCGCCGAGCTTCTCCGTGATCAGCTTCCAGCCCTTCCAGTCATCCTCCGAGCAGCCGTCTTCGATCGACATGATCGGGTACCTGCCCGCCAGGTCGGCGAGAAAGTTGACCATGCCGGCGGAGTCGAGCGACTTGCCCTCGATCGTGTAGGTGCCGCTCTTGGCGTCGTACATTTCGGTGGCAGCGCAGTCGAGGGCGATGGCGATCTGCTCACCCGGCTTGTAGCCGGCGTTGGAGATCGCGGCGAGGATCACCTCCAACGCCTCGGCACAGGTGCCGATGTGCGGGGCGAAGCCCCCCTCGTCACCGACGGCCGTGGAAAGTTTTTTGTCCTTGAGCACCTTCTTCAGAGCGTGGAAGGTCTCGACGCCGGCGCGGAGGGCCTCGTCGAAGGTGTCGAAGCCCAGGGGCATCACCATAAACTCCTGCACGTCGAGCGGATTGTCGGCGTGGGCACCGCCATTGATGATGTTCATCATCGGCGCGGGCAGCAGCCGGGCCGTGGCGCCGCCGAGATAGCGGTAGAGCGGCAGGCCGCAGTGCTCGGCCGCCGCGTGGGCCACGGCGAGCGAAACGCCGAGGATCGCGTTCGCGCCCAGCACCTTCTTGTTGGGCGTGCCGTCGAGTTCGAGCATCAGTTCGTCGACGGTCGTCTGGTCGAGGGCATCGCAGCCCTCCAGTTCGTCAGCGATGCGGGTGTTGACACTCTCGACGGCCTCCAGCACGCCCTTGCCCAGATACACGCTCGCGTCGCCGTCCCGCTTCTCCCAGGCCTCGTGGGCGCCGGTGCTCGCCCCCGATGGAACCGCGGCACGACCGCTCGCGCCGTCGGCCAGGGCGACGTCGACCTCAATCGTCGGATTGCCGCGGCTGTCGAGAATCTGGCGGGCGTGGACGTCGACAATCGTGGACATGAGGACCTCGAGGAGGGAGTGGGATGAACGTGGTCGGTAGAGGCAACCGGCGGGCGGCCGCGACCGACGGCATTGTGCCAGCGGGGCATTCCGACGCAAGAGCAGCGGCGAAGGGGGCCCGCGGCTGTCCCCTGCCCCGAGGCCCGGCTATCCTGGTGGGTTTCCGCTCTCCTTGGATGGCACGCCGCGAATGTTCACCGGTCTTGTCGAATCCCTCGGCCGCATCGTGGACGCCGTCGCGGAGCCGCCCGGTCTGAGGCTGATCGTCGATGCTGGTCGGCTTGCCGCCGACGCAGCAGTGGGCGACAGCATCTGCACCAACGGCTGCTGCCTCTCGGTGATCCGCATGGAAGGACCGCACCTCGAGTTTCAACTCGGCCCTGAAACCCTCTCCCGCACCACACTGGGCGGCGTGAGACGGGGCGACTCCGTCAACCTGGAACGGTCGCTGCGGCTCTCCGACCGGCTCGGGGGTCACCTGGTGACCGGACACGTCGACGGTATGGGCCGGCTCGCCTCACGAGTGCAGGAGGGAGACTGGATCACCTGCCGGTTCGAGGCCCCCGCCCCGCTCCTCATCCAGATGGCGGGCAAGGGCTCGGTGGCAGTGAACGGCGTGAGCCTGACGGTGGTCGATGTGACCGCAACGGAGTTTAGCGTTGCCTTAATCCCCCACACGCTCGCCTGCACCACGCTGGGGACCCTCGCGCCAGGCGACGGCGTGAACCTCGAGACCGACCTGATCTTCAAGTATGTTGACCGCTGGCTGGGCTCCCGGAATCCCTCATGACACTCGACCACCAGCCACCTGCCGTGCCACCACAGCGGCAGACGACCGCCTACCTCAAGAAACTGTTTTCGCAGGTCGGCTTCACGATCGACGCCCGTCGCGGGCAGAACTTCCTCGTCGACCTCAACCTGATCGATCTGCTCGTGCGGTCGGCGGAGATCGGGCCAGACGACGTGGTGCTGGAAGTGGGCTCCGGCACGGGTGTGGTCACCGAGCGGGTAGCGGCAGCCGCGGCCCGGGTGGTGACCGCGGAGATCGATTCCCGGCTGGCCCAGTTGGCCCGCGACCGGCTCATCGAGCGCGACACGGTCACGCTCGTTGAGGGAGACGCCTTGGCCGGCAAGCACCGGTTCGCGCCGGGCCTGCTCGAAGCGATCGACGCGGCCCGCGGAGCCGCGCCCAACGGCCGACTTCTGCTCGTGGCCAACCTGCCCTACTGCGTGGCCACGCCGGTGATCTCAAACTTGCTCGCCCTCCCCCGCCCCTTCGACGTGGCCGTGGTGACCGTGCAGCGGGAGATGGCTGAACGAATGACGGCCACGGCGGGCACCGGCTCCTACAATGCCCTGTCTGTCTGGGTTGGAGCCCAGTGCCGCGGCGAGATTATCCGCGTGCTCCCGCCGGGCGTGTTCTGGCCACGGCCGAAGGTCGAATCCGCCATCATCCGGCTCGATCTCGAACCAGACCGGCGGGCGGCGATCGGCGACCTCGCCCGGTTTCACGGATTCGTCCGCGAGGTCTTCTGCCACCGCCGCAAACTGCTGCGAGGCATCCTCCTGCGAATGGCGGGGGGCAAAAAGAACGACACGGCCCATGCCACGGTAGACAGGACCTACGCCGCGCTGGGCCTCGCAGCCAACGCCCGCGCCGAGGACATCGCGCCGGACGACTTCGTCCGCCTCGTCAAAGCCTTCGACGCCCCGGTGTAAGGCCCTTATCACGAGGGGCTGATGTGGCCGCACAGTGTCCCCAGCCGGCAGAGACGGCAACCCGCCTCGATGCCCGCCCCGAGAACAGCCTCGTTCGGCTGTCCTGTCTGCAATTACCGGTTGTCTGGTCAGGACGGCTAAACTCTGGTCGCCCTGGGGTTTTCCTGCCGAACTCCTAGAGTCGGGTAAGCGACCGCCTCGTGGGCTCGGGGTCGCAGTGGAAAACCAACCATGGAGGCCGTCCGCGCGTGATCCCGAACCCCATCACCGAGGCGTCGTTCGCCCCCACGATCGTCGATCTCCTGCGGCAGCGGGCGGCTTACCGGCCCCACGACCGCGGCTTTACCTTCCTCGTCGACGGCGAACACGAAGAGCTCAACATCACCTATGCCCAACTCGACCGGAAGGCCCGGGCGGTGGGGGCCTGGCTGATGGACCGAGGCATGGTCGGCAAGCGGGTGCTGCTGCTCTATCCCTCCGGCCTCGATTTCATCGCCGCCTTCATGGGATGCCTCTACGGCGGCGCGATCGCCGTGCCCGCGTATCCTCCCCGCAAGAACCGCTCGATTGAACGGATCGAGGCCATCGCTGCCGACGCCGACGCCTCGGTGGCGCTCACCACCCGCGACGTGCTCGATCGGTTCGACTCCCTGCGAGCAGCGGCACCGAGCCTCGAGCATCTGGTCTGGAAAGTTGACAGCGAACTCGAACCGAGCTGGGCCGACCGCTGGAGCCGCCCCGACATCGACGGCGACACCCTGGCCTTCCTGCAATACACCAGCGGCTCCACCGGCACGCCCAAGGGGGTGATGCTCTCGCACGAGAACCTGCTCCACAACTCGCTGCGGATCATGCAGGCGTTTGAGGTAACGCGGAGCCAGTCGAGCGTGTTCTGGCTGCCGAGCTTCCACGACATGGGCCTGGTCGGCGGCATCCTCGTGCCGCTCTACGGCGGTAAGTTCAACGTGCTCATGTCGCCTGTGGCATTCCTGCAGAAACCGCTCCGCTGGCTGCAGGCGATCTCCCGCTACCGGGCCACGATCAGTGGCGGCCCGAACTTTGCCTACGAACTCTGCGTGCGGAAGACGACGCCCGAGCAGCGGGCCACGCTCGACCTCTCCAGCTGGTCGCTGGCCTTCAACGGGGCCGAACCTGTCCGCGCTGAGACGATCGACGCGTTTTGCGAGGCCTTTGCCCCGTGCGGCTTCCGCCGCGAGGCCTTCTTCCCGTGCTACGGCCTGGCTGAAAGCACCCTGCTCGTCACCGGCGGCATGAAGTTCGAGCAGCCCGTGGCTCGTTCGTTCGATGCGGCCTCGATCGAGACCGGCACCGCTTTGTCGCGGCCTGCGAAGGCCGCTGGAACGCGGCGGCTCGTCGGCAGCGGACGCGAACTCGACGGTCAGGATGTGCTGATCGTCGATGCTCAGACCGCCGAGCCGTTGCCCCCGGGCCGCGTGGGTGAGATCTGGGTGAGTGGCCCCAGCGTGGCGCAGGGTTATTGGAACCGTCCCGAGGAATCGCAGGCGACCTTCGGCGCCATGCTCGCCCAGCCCGACGACGATTCGAGGGCGGTCGCCAAGTGGCGGCCCAACGTTGGGCCCTACCTCCGCACCGGCGACCTCGGGTTTTTCGACTCGGGTGAACTTTTTGTGACCGGCCGGCTCAAGGATCTGATCATCATCCGCGGCCGCAACCACTACCCTCAGGACTTGGAGCATTCCGTCGAGGAGGCGAGCAGCCTCATCCGGGCGGGCTCGGTGGCGGCGTTCGCGGTCGACATCGATGACCGCGAACGCGTGGTGGTGGTCGCCGAGATCGAGCGCGGCAAGCGCGAGCCGGCGGACCTTGCCGTGGCCTTCGACGCGATCCGCAGCACAATCGCCCGCGACCACGAGGTTGCCGTCGAGGCCATCGTGCTCGTCCGACCCAACAGCATCTCGAAGACTTCCAGCGGCAAGATCCAGCGGCGCGCCTGCAAGAAGCAGTTCCTCGACAATACGCTTGACGTCGTCGAGCAGTACGTCGGCTGGTTGGCTCAGGCAACGCCCTCTGCCCCGGCCGGCTCAGGCCTGCCTCGACTGGCGCGGCAGCGGCCTGTGGGTGACGCGACGCGGGCACACCGTCCCGACCGCGAACTCCCCCAGGACATCGTGCAGAAGGTCTTCAGTCATGTCCGCCGCATCGCCAAGGAGCGGGCCGGCGAACTCACGCTCGACACCAACATCGTCGAGCTCGGCCTCGACTCGCTGGAGCGGATGGAGATCGTTGCCAGCCTTGAGGAGGCCTACGGTGCCCGGTTCCCGGAGCAGGTGCTGCCGCAGATCGAGACGTGCCGGGAGGTGACCGAGGCGATCATCGACCACATGCCGGCGGCGGCGAACGAACGCTCCGAGCAGCCCGTCCGGATGGATGTCGAGATCGGCAGTGACGTCTGGGACATCGCGGAGTTTCCGGAAGTCCGTGCGCTTGAGCAAAACTTCGCGATGGTCCGCGATGCCGGCCTGGAAAACCCCTACTTCACCCTCCACGAGGGGCTGACGACCGACCGCACGCAGATCGGCGGCCGGGAACTGGTCAGCTGGGCCACCTACAACTATCTCGGCATGTCGGGCGAGCCCGAAGTGGCGACCGCCGCGAAGAGCGCGATCGACCGGTTTGGCACGAGCGTGTCGGCGAGTCGGCTCGTATCGGGCGAGAAGACAATCCACCAGGAACTCGAACGCGAGATCGCCCGATTCGTGGGCACGCAGGATGCCGTCACGCTGGTCGGGGGCCACGCCACCAACGAGACGGTGATCGGCCACGTGGTCGGCCCGGGCGACCTCGTGCTCCACGATGGGCTGGCCCACAACAGCCTGCTGCAGGGCGCGTTGCTCAGCGGCGCTCGCCGCCGCCCGTTTCCGCACAACGATTTTGACGCCGCCGAGAAACTGCTTGCCCAGATGCGGAGCCAGTACCGCCGCGTGCTCGTGGTGATCGAAGGCATCTACAGCATGGATGGCGACTTCTCCGAGTTGCCCAAGTTCATCGGCCTGGCCAAGCGGCACAAGGCGCTCCTGATGGTCGACGAGGCCCACTCGATCGGCGTGATGGGTGTCCGCGGTCGCGGCATTGGCGAGCACTTCGGTGTGAATCCGGAAGACGTCGATATCTGGATGGGCACGCTCTCCAAGGCACTCGGCAGCTGCGGTGGCTACATCGCCGGCTCGAAAACGCTCATCCGCTGGCTGAAGTACACGGTGCCGGGCTTCGTCTATTCCGTGGGCTTGCCCCCCGCGGCGGCCGGCGCCGCACTCGGGGCCCTGCGGCTCCTGCAGCGGGAGCCGCAGCGGGTGGAGCGACTGCATGTCAACGCGCGGCTGTTCCTGCAACTCGCCAAGGAGGCGGGGCTCAACACCGGCCCCTCGGGCGGGTCGGCAATCGTGCCGATCATCCTCGGCAACTCGATGGACAGCCTGCGGCTATCGCGAAACCTCTTCAACCGCGGCATCAACGTGCAGCCGATCCTCTATCCTGCGGTGGAGGAGAGTGCTGCCCGCCTCAGGTTTTTCATCACGTCGCGGCACACCCCTGACCAGATCCGCCGCACCGTGACAGCGATGCAGGAAGAGCTCGCCAAGATCGATCCGGGCTACGTCCGCCGCTCGGCGTGAGCGAACCGTCATCGGCCGGTATCTTCCTGCGGATATCGCTGCCTCGCCGCGGGGAAATCGGGGACGGGAGCCGATTTCCTCCCGAAATCGGCTCCCGTCCCAGTCCTGTTCGGCACGGGCCGTGCTGTCGGCTGATTC
>QWQL01000087.1 GCA_003670825.1 Planctomycetota bacterium | reverse complement strand
TGGTCGACCGACTGGGGCTGGCCGACCGACTGGGGCTGGCCGACCGACCGGCGCTGGCCGACCGACTGGGGCTGGCCGACCGACTGGCGTTGGCCGACCGACCGGGGCTGGCCGACCGACTGGCGCCGGCCGACCGACTGGCGATGGACGACCGACTGGCGATGGACGACCGACCGGTAAGCCCGGGGGTGTCGGCCAGGGCCGTCCCATGCCCAGGAAGCGGAAGCGGGCCGGCAAGGCCTCATCCTGGCGAGCCCGGCCGTCGGGTAGCGAGGGCTGACGGCATGGCTGAAGTCACTGCCGGCGGCGTCTGCCTCGCCGATGAGGCATCCCACGTGCGGGCCCGGGTCGTGGCCCACGATCGCGTGGCCGACGCCACCTGGCGGATTCGCCTCGACTGCCCGTCGATTGCCTCCCGAGCCGTACCCGGGCAGTTCGCGATGCTCCGGCTGCCCGACCGGAGCGACCCGCTGCTCGCCCGGCCCTTTGCCGTCTACGACGTCGTGCCCGTGGCCGGCGAGCCGCGGCAGGCCGACTTTATCTACCTCGTGCACGGGCGGTTCACGCGGGCCCTCGCCACGGTCCGTCCGGGCGACGACTTGATGGCCTGGGGGCCACTCGGCAACGGCTTTCGGCTCCCACCGACCGAGCATCTCGTGCTGGTGGCCGGCGGCATCGGCCAAACGGCCCTGTTCGCGCTCGCCCGCGAGAGCCTGGGCCTGGCGAGGTACGGCGTCCCCACCCGACCGGCCGCTCCCGCAAAACGCGTGACCTTCTGCTGGGGCGCTCGGCATGCCGGCATGTTCGCCGATGTCGCCGACTTCCATCAGGCCGGTTGCGATGTGCACCTCGCCACGCTCGATGGCTCGGCGGGCCTCATGGGCACCGTGGTTGACCTGCTCGATAAACAGGTCGCTGTGGCCGGGATGGCTGCAGCCAGCACTCGGATCGCGTGCTGCGGACCCGAGCCGATGATGGCGGCCGTCTCGCGGTGGGCCGCGACGCGAGAACTATCCTGCGCCGTGTCGCTCGAGACTCCGATGGCCTGCGGCATCGGCATCTGCTTCAGCTGTGTGGCTCCCATTCGCGACGCCAACGGCGGCTGGGATTACCGCCGCACGTGCGTTGAAGGGCCGATCTTCGACTCAGCAGACGTCGTTTGGTGACGACGGGCCTCTTCGGCGAAGCCGATTAGGCTTTGGTCGCGGCCTTGCTCCGACCCTTGGCCAACAGATTGGTCGGGACAACACCCTTTTCGGCGTTTTTGAGGCGGGCCGATATCCGCGACTTGATGCGGGCAGCGCGGTTGCGGTGGATCGTACCCGCGGCCGCAGCCCGGTCGGTCGACCTCGTCATCCCCTTGAACTGCTCCTTGGCGCCAGTCACGTCGCCGGTGGAAATCGACTCGAGCACCTTGCGGATCTTCGACCTCAGTTCCGACTTTACGATGCGGTGGCGGTCGCGATTACGGAGATTTTGACGGTGACGCTTCTTGGCGCTGGCCGAATGGGGCATACCAGGATCCTCGGTCGTGGGGGGCGTGCGGTGGGGCCGGAAACATTTTCCGGCTGGCGGGAAAGCGGCCCGGTGGGCGGCTCAGCCTTCCACCCCTTTATCCTTTGCCGACGCCAACTTGTCCAGACGTTGGGCCACATCCCGGTATCCAAAGTCCAGGCCGGCCAGAATCGAGAGGTATTTCCGGGCCGAGTCGACGTCGTCGAGGCCGGCGGCGAGCACCCCCGCCCGGTAGAGGGCCCGCTTGCGGTGCTCGAGTTCGCGGTCGGTGAGGGATTCCACGGCGGCCTGATAGTTCTGCATCGCGAGCTGATACTGCTTGATCTTCTGGAAGCATTCGCCGAGTTCCAGTGACACGCTTCCGCGGCGGCGGGTGTCTTTCATCGACTCCTGAAAACTGCGGATTGCCTCGGTGTAGTTGCCGGCCGCCTTGAGCCGCATGGCGAGTTCGTATTCCCAGGTCAGGTTCTCGGGGTAGCGGCTGCACCGTGCCGAGTAGACGTCGACCTCCTGCTTGAGTTGCACGGCCTTGAGCCGCTCCACGGTGACGCGGTGCTCGGGCGTGTCTTCGGTGAGCAGCCGTTTTTCAGCGATCAGCACTCGATGCTTTCCCCAGCGGAGTTGGCGGTCTTCGAAGTGCTCCCGAACCTTCAGGTCGTTGCCCGACGCATCAAGGGCCTTCAGCAGCAACTGCTCCGCCTCCTCTACCGTGGCGTCACGCTCGAGGAGATCGGCGAGTTCGAGGTACGACTCGACGTCGGCTGGATTCTTGGCGATGGCCTGCCGGAGTTCACCGGCTCGCCCGCCCGTCTTCCCGGCCTGATCGGGCGTGGCCGGGGGCCGTGCCGCGGAGGAACTGCCACGGCCGATCATGCCCTGGCCGGCTGAGATCGTCTTGTCGACGGAGAGTTCCGAGATCGCCTTCTCGGACTCCTCGGCCAACCCTTTCGTCCGACCGATCCGCCGCCAGCACTCGATCGCCTGATCGAAGTTGCCCTGGCTCGCGGCGAACCGGGCGCACTGCCGGTTGACCTCGGGGTCGGTCGGCGAGGCGTCGAGGGCGGCCCGCAGGTAGACCGCCTGGGTCTCGAGAAACATCAGGTTGCCGCAGGCTTCGGCCATCGCTAGCAGGCAGGCATGGTCGCCGGGGTTCGCCTTGACGATCTCCACCCCTTGCTTGATCAGCTCCCGCCACTGGGCCTGCGAAGCCAGTTTCTTGAGCGTCGCCCGCGAGCCGGTCGCAAAGAACGCGGTCAGGCTGCCGGCCTTCTTGCCGCCGTACTTCCGCTTCAGTGCCTCGAACAGCCGCTGGAGGAAGATCGCGTTGCCGGGGTCGCCGACGACGCAGGCCGAAAACATGTCGACGGCATAGCTGGCGTTGGTCTGCAGGTTTTGCACGCCCGTGTGGAAGCACTTCATCACCCGTGACCGCTCGGCGGGCGACAGTGCCGCCGTCGAGGGGACCGAGGCCGGATCGACCGGGCCTGGAGCGGCGGCAGTGGACTCTTGTGCCATGGTCGAGGACAGTGAGGGGGCTGTGAGACGTTTGAGTACCGAGTGTAGTGCCGCCCGCTGACGCTACAAACGCCGGTTGTCCAGTCCCCGGATCGCGGATTCCCCAGTGCCACCTCCGCCTTCAACGCCGCCCGGTCGCCTCGCCTTCGTGGGCGCCGGCCCGGGTGCGGCCGATCTGCTCACGCTGCGGGCGGTGGAGCGGTTGCGGGCGGCCGACGTCATCGTGCACGACGCCCTGGTGCCGACGCGATTGCTCGACGAGATCAATCCCTCCGCCGCCCGGATCGCCGTGGCTCGAGATCTGGAGTCGCGGCCCAGCCCGGGCGTGGCGACGGGCCAGTTGCTGGCCGCGCTGGTGCTCGAGGGACGCGCGGTGGTGCGGCTCAAGGGAGGCGACTCGGCGGTGTTCGCGAGGCTCGGCGAGGAACTGGAGCCGCTGCGGCAGGCGGGGATCGTCGCTGAGTTCGTGCCCGGCATCACGGCCGCCCTTGCGGCGGCCGCCGCGGCGGGTGTGTCACTGACCAATCGCGATACGGCCTCCAGCCTGACGATCGTGACGGGCCGCGAGGCAGACGAGAAACCCGACGGCCTCGACTTTCGTCGGCTGGCCGAAGTGCCGGGGACCCTCGCTGTCTACATGGGCGTCGATCAGGTGGCGCGGTGGTCGCAGGATCTGATGGCCGTTGGCAAACCGGCCAACACGCCCGTGACCGTGGTGAGCCGCTGCTCGTGGCCCGACCAGCGGATTGGCACGAGCACGCTTGCCGAGTGCGTCGCTGACTTCGAACGGCAGGGATGGCGGTCGCCGGCGGTGGTTTTGCTGGGTGTCGCCGCGGCCACGCGGTCTGGACCCCTCAGCGGCCGGCTCGTGCTGGTGACGCGGCCGATGGGGCAGGAGGGGGATGTCGTCGCCGCGGTCCAGGCGGCAGGGGGCGAGTGTCTGCACGTGCCGGTGATCAGCATCGTGAACCCCGCCACGTGGCGGCCGCTCGACGAGGCGATCGTACGCGCCGACACCTACGACTGGATCGTGTTCGCCAGCGGCAACGGTGTGCGCGGCTTCCTCCAGCGGCTGGCCGCGGCGGGCCGCGACGGCCGGGCGCTGGGCACCGCGAGGCTGGCGGCAATCGGCCCCGCCACGCGGCGGCATCTCGAGGCGGCGGGCTACCGCTGCGATCTCACTCCCGACAGCTACCGCTCGGAAGGGCTCGCTACCGCGCTCGCGGGCCGCGCGGCGCATGGCCGCTTTCTGGTGGTGCGGGCGGACAAGGGCCGCGACGTGGTGCGGATGGAACTGGAGCGGCTGGGGCATCACGTTGACGAAGTGATGGCCTACGAGAGCCGGCCAGTCGCCGAACTCGAGGCCGAGACGCTGGCGGCCCTCGACGCCCTGCCGATCGACTGGATCACGCTGACGAGTTCCTCGATCGCAGACGCCGCCGTCCGACTGTTCGGCGACCGGATGCGGGCCTGGAAAATCGCCACGATCAGCCCGGTGACGTCGGCGACGCTTGCGAAACAGGGCCTGCAGCCCACCGTGGAGGCTACGGACGCCACCCCCGCCGGGCTCCTCGATTCGATCCTCCGCTGGGAGCGCGAGGCGGCAGGGCTTCGCCCGTCGGCAGACTCACCCGACACGGCCAATCTCCCCCCGTCATCCCACGGCTGACCGGAACCACGGCCCGCTTGAGTGCCGGTGGCCGAGGCGTCGATAGGATGCAAGCGCGGCGATGAGGCCGCGGCGGTCACTCGCTAGGGGAACGTGCATGACGCGGTCAAAACTGCCCGCCACGCTGGTCTTGTGCGCGACGGCGCCACGGCAGACGCTCGCCGTGCGGGCGTCGTCGTGGCTCGATGCCGCCCGGGCGGTCGCCGTACCGGTCACCTGGGTTGTGGGGATCGACTCACTCGCTGGGATCGCCTCCGGTGTCGGTGACGTCGATCTGGCCCTCGACATACCGCCGGCAGCCTGCGGTTCGAGGTCGAGACTCCGGGACCTGCTCGCACGAGCCCGCGACATAACGCCCGGCATGACGTCGGTGGTGCTCCGTGGGCCGACGCCGCCGGCGCACCGCGGCCTGCTCGTGGAGGAAGGGATTTCCGTCGCGCTCGTCGACACCTTCGACGACGACGCGCGGGGGAATCGTCGCCCGGCGCCGAAGGGCTGGCCCTGCCGCAACTCGGTCTGGGGGCTGTGGGAGGTGCAGGTCGCGGCGCACCGTCCCGACGGCTTGCTGGGGTGGCTCGGATTCGACGGCCTGCCCGCGGTCAAGCGGGGCGGACTGCAGGCGCTTCGCACCGACGGCGTGAGCATCGGAAATAGCGGCTCTGCCTTCATCTCCCCGCGGCTGGAACGATGGATCTCCTGGGCGAGCCAACACCGCTTCTGCGGTGCCGCGGTTGTGATGTCTCTCTCTGCTGTGCCGGAGATGATCACCGGGTCGGCCCGGGAATCCGTCGCCGGGTCGGTGCTCCGCGCCGCCTGACAACGGTGGCTCGGCCAGCTGGCCTCAGGCCTTGGCGCGGGCGTTGATCGACCAGCTCAGGTAGGCCACAAGCAGGCCCGCGAGGATGAAGCCGATGTCGGCGGCCACGCTCACCCGCTGGAATGGAAACGCGGCCGCGAGGTCGGCCACGAACAGGATCACGACGATACCCGAGACGATCAGGCCTGCGAGGGACAGCACGTGCGACGCGCGGGTGGCGCTCCTGGAGCGAAGACGGTTTCAAACACTCGGCCAATTCCATACCATACCCTCGGCCTCGCGGGGAGGCTCGGCCCGCCGGACCCCGCGTCCGGTACGGTCCTCCCCTCGGCGGCACGCCCCTGATGTCCGGTTTGCACAGGCCTCGATTACCCCGTTCCCGGGACCACCATCGTGAAACCGTCGTCCCGCAGCATCGCGGTCTACACCGGCTCCTTCGACCCGATCACGCTCGGCCACCTCGACGTGATCGGCCGTGCCAGCCGGATCTTCGAGACGATCGTCGTCGGGGTCGGTATCAACCCCGACAAGCACCCGCTGTTTTCACTGGAGGAGCGGGTGTCGCTGGTGAAGGTGGCCGTGGCCGGCTTTGCCAATGTGAAGGTGGAGCTATTCAGCGGCCTGGCGGTGGCCTTTGTGCGGGAGCAGGGGGCCCACGTGCTGCTACGGGGCGTGCGGTCGCTCACCGACATTGAGGCGGAGTTTACGATGACACTGGCCAATCGGAAGCTCGACCCGTCGGTCGAGACGATGTTCCTGATGGCCGACGGCGCCTATTCGCACACCTCGTCGTCGCTCTTGAAGCAAATCACGCCGCTGGCAGACGACGATGCGCTCCTGCAGTTTGTGCCCCCGCCGGTCGTGGCCGCGCTGCGGGCGAAGTTGGCGGCGGGGTGACTCCGCCCTCGCCCCCGCCGTGCGGTGCGGCGGGATCGTTCTGCCCGGGGCTCACGCCGGGGGCCTGTGCGTGATGCCGCGGGCGTGACTCAGTTCGGGCTGCCACTCGGCCCGCCCTCGAAATGCCGCCGCAGGTAGCGGGCCCGCTCGATGTTGCGGTCTTTGGTGTCGAGCTCGACGCCGCGGAGCTTCTGGAGGTGCGCCGGCTGCGTGCGAATCAGCAGGGAGTTGATGTCGGCGATCTTCACGTCACCGATCAGGCCGAGGAGCACCCCCATGCGGACGCGGGAGAGGAGTTGCATAGTCTCCTCGGCCGTGATCGTCTGGGCCGTCCGCAGGATGCCGTAGGCCCGGCTCACCTGATCGTGCACGTTTTGCTGCGTCTCTCGAACCAGAAACTCGCGGGCCCGCCGCTCGTAGTCGATCAGCACGGGCACGACGTCGCCCACCTGCTCGACCAGTTCCTCCTCGGACTTGCCCAGCGTGGTCTGGTTTGAGATCTGATAGAAATCGCCCATCGCCTGCGACCCCTCACCGTAGAGGCCGCGGACGGCCAGCGAGATCTTGTGCAGGCTGCGAAACACCTTGTCGATCTGCCGGGTGATCACCAGCGCCGGCAGGTGGAGCATCACGCTCACCCGGATGCCGGTGCCCACGTTCGTGGGGCAGGCCGTCAGATAGCCCCACTTGGGGTGGTAGGCATAGGGCACGGCGGAGCCGATCTGGTCATCGACGCCCCTGATCTGCTCCCAGGCACCCCGCAGGTCGAGCCCGCTGTGCATGCACTGGATCCGGAGGTGATCTTCCTCGTTGATCATCAGGCTGACCTGCTCCAGGCCGTCGATCGCCACGCCGCGGGCCCCCTGGGCCTCCGCGTGCTCGCGGCTGATCAGCTGCCGTTCGACGAGGAACTGGCGGTCGATCTCCTCCAGCCGGCCGACGTCGATGTAGTCGAGCTCCTTGCCCACCGACGACGACGAGATCCGCTCCCGGAGGAACCTCTCGACCTCGCCGCGGTCCTGATCCGACATGCGGCTCACGAACGGATACTGGGCGACATTTCGCGCGAGCCGCACGCGGCTGCTCATCACGATGTCGGATTCCGGGCCCGTGCCCCGCAGCCATTCGCCAACCGCGTCGGCGAGCGTGTCGAGTTTCATGAGGTGGGAGGTCCGGCGGGAGGTGAGCCTGGGTCGCGGGCCGCATCGGGCAACCAGCGGTCTTCAATGCCGCGGATGCCGTCGCGCACCTCGCGGGCCTGTTCGTAGTCTTCGCACGCAATCGCCTCCTGCATGCTCCGCCGCAGACCGATCACGGTCGTCAGTTCCTCGGTGCCCTCGGGGAGCTGGCTGCCCTCAGAGAGCTGGCTGCCCTCGTCGGCCTGCGGCCGTTGGGGCTTGCGGCCGGTGTGCTGCGCGGCGCCGTGAATGTTGGCGATCAGCGGCTCGAGTTCCTTCTCAAAGTGGACGTAGTCGTGGGGGCAGCCGAGCCGACCCTGGTTGCGAAACTCGAAGAAAGTGATGCCGCACATTGGGCAGGCTTTCTTGTCGAGGAGGGCGAGTTCGTCGGCCGTCTGTCCGACGGTGAGCGGGCCCGTCAGTCCGCCGCCAGACGCCTTCTCGTCGTCATCCCCCTCGGCAGATTCGGACTGGTTGAGGTATGTCCGCGCGTGATCCTCGCAGAGGTGCAACTCCCGCACCTCGCCCGTCTCCAGTTCGGTGATGTGAAACACCGCCTGCTTGTCGCACTCTTGGCACTTCATGGATCGCTCCTGCCGGCTCCCCGGCATCATAGCGGGTGACGCGCCTGGGGGCGCCCTCGGCCGCTTGTGCCGCGTGTTGTTGGCCTCGGGAGTCGGGGGTAGGCTCTCACCGTGATCCTGCCTCGCTGGCCGTTCGCCCATGCCCCACATTCCCGACAGGTCCCGCTTTGCAGCCCTGGCACTGGGGCTGACCCCGCCCCCCGGCGGCCCGCGGCTGGTGCCTGTCTATCGCCGGCTGTTCGCCGACTCGCTCACGCCGCTCTCGGCGTTTGCCAAGCTCGACTCCGGAGCAGCCGCCTGCCTGTTCGAGAGCGTGGTCGGCGGGGAAAAGGTCGGTCGTTACTCGTTTCTCGCCGCTGATCCCTTTTTGCGGCTGGAGGCCCGGGGCACCGCGGTCACCTTTTTCGGGCCGGCGGGCGAGGAGCGGCTGACGTGTGCCGATCCGCTCGCCGAACTGGAGCGGCGCATGGCCCCGTATCGGCCCGCCCGACTG
>QWQL01000026.1 GCA_003670825.1 Planctomycetota bacterium | reverse complement strand
GTGTTGGGAATGGTGCTGGCGAGGAGCATGGGGCACATGGCGGGGATCCGGCGGCGAACGAGCCATGATCCCGCCGCCCGCGGCGGCACACAAGTGGCCTGCCACTACCGCCGGAACTGCGGCTGCGGGTTCTGCTGATAGGGCTGCGAATACTGCTGCTGGTAGGGCTGCGGGTACGACTGTGGGTAGGGCTGCGGGGAAACCCGTGCCGCGTGCTCCATGTGCTGCCGCATGTTTGCCATCCGCTCGGTCCAGGCCGCATCGCCAGCCGCGACGGCCCCCAGCACGATCACGATGCCGTAGGCGATCAGATTCGGCCAGAGTTCCGGGCCGGCGAACTTGAGCGCCGTGCCGAACGACTTCTTCACCTTCGGCCCAAACAGTCCCTGCCTTGCGGCCCAGATCTCGTCGAGCACGAGGTGGGTCAGAAAGCCGAGCACCACCGCGCTGCAGACGTAGTAGCGGCGGAGCGGTTCTGCCGAGGAGAACGCCAAGAACGTCACCTGGCCGGCGATCGCCGCCGCTGGCACGCTGTGCAGCATGCCGCGATGCTTGGCATAGTTTTCCAGCAGCCAGGTGAGCCCGAACCGCAAGGCCGCGTAGATCGCCGCCGCCGCGATGATCATCGCCTCAAGCGGCATCCCCCACTGCTGGAAGCGGTGGATCATCAGCATGGGCACGATGGCGGCGGCAAAGGCCACGCTCTCGCGGAGCGGCGCGCCGGGTCCGCTGTCGAGATCGGGCAGCATCCCCGAGACCGCACACACGCCGGCGCCGAGGGCGGCCGTCGTCGGGGGCATGCCTCCGAGATACCACGCCGCCGCGCCATAGCTCGCGCCAATGATGGACGACGCGGTGATGTGCGCACGGAACCCGGGCACGAGGCGATTCCCTTCGAGGCAAACAGCGGCGAGAAGAGGACGAATCCCCGGCTTCCCACCCCGTCGGCGCAGGCCGGACTCCATTCCGGACCACACCGACACTTGCTCCCTCATCGGCCATCGCCAGAAAAACCGTCAGCCGATGACGCCGCCCATCCCCTGCACCGCCAAATAGATACGTTCGGATTTTCCGGCCGTGTTTCCATCCACCTCACCAGCGAGAGGAGAAACCAGGGGGACTAGGCGGCTTGGCGAAGATTTACGTGCAGCGCTGCCGGCGAGAGTGACGCAGTCCGCCGAAGACTGGGAATCCTAGGAACTCTGCGAGGCCTGCGTAGGCGGCGGCATCACAGTCGTCATAGCCAAAAATACCCGGATCTTCTGGGCTTCGTTGGTTCCTTTGGCTATCTCTACACTTCGACGCCCCCACACCCGCCTCCGCTGGCGAACGTCAGGAGAAACGGCTCGATGGCGATCGAAGGCTACGACCTCGTGATGCTGGGAATCCTCGCCGCCGCGGCGGTGCTCGGCTACTTCAAGGGCATGGTGTGGCAGCTGGCCTGGATCGCGGGCATCGCGGCGAGTGGCTTTCTCGCCCTGCGGTTCAGCGGCCAACTCGCCCCCTACTTCGGCCAGCAGGCGCCCTGGAATCGACTCATCGCCATGCTGGCGATCTACGTCGGCACATCACTGGCGGTGTGGCTCGTCTTCAGCGTGATCTCGGGGGCGATCAACGCGGTGCATCTGTCGTCCTTTGACCATCAGCTCGGACTGCTCCTGGGCCTGGCCAAAGGGGCCCTGATGTGTGTCGTCGTGACCTTCTTCGCCGTCACGCTGGCTCCGGCCTACCGCAACCAGATCGTCTCCAGCCGGAGTGGCCGGCTCGTGGCCGAGATCATCGTCCGCGCCGATGAGATCCTGCCGCCCAATATCGCCGAGCCGGTCCAGCCGTTCGTGAAGCAGTTTGAAGAACAGTTCCGCCAGCCCGCTGCCGGCGGCGACATGGCCCCGCCGGCCAACCTCGTGCCGTCGCAGCCCTCGCCCCTGAAGGCGATCTGGGACGGCGTCACGTCAGCCACGGCATGGACGAACACCGGAGCCGTGCCGGCAGGCCCGGCGCCAGGGCAGGGGGGTGCGCAGGCCGCGGCCGTTGGCTTCACGACGCCGCATGCCTGGGGTGGCCCGGGCGCGGCGGCACCGTTTCAGCCGGCACCACCGGCACCACCGGCGGCGAGTGGGTTTCCGAACCGGCCGTCGTATCAGCCGATTCCGGCGCCGCCAGGACAGTTCCCGGTGGGCGCGCAGACGCCGCTCCCCATCCGCTAAGTGAACTGCTGATGGCG
This sequence comes from Planctomycetota bacterium, assembly GCA_003670825.1. Lineage (GTDB taxonomy): Bacteria > Planctomycetota > Planctomycetia > Pirellulales > UBA1268 > QWPN01. Next base: position 6,451 of record QWQL01000026.1, on the reverse strand, counting down.
TGCGACGCGAGCCACTGCTCTGCGCTCATCGTCAACGAGGCTCCGCCTGGCTCGACCAGGATCGACCAGCGATCCAACGCCCGAATCACGCCGGCCATTACGACCGCCTGCCGGGTTCGTGCGGGCAGGGCAGCGGGGGATCGGATCTAGAAAACAAGGGGAAAATGGCAAGGGCCAACCGGACATAAGAGACATTATCGGACGTTGGGGAGAGGGGCGGAATCGGGGCTGATTGGCTATCCTGACTCCATGCTCCAGCCCCCTGCCACCGTGACGCTGGCCGACTTAGTGGCGGCCGTCTGCCGGTTTCGGGACGAACGCGACTGGGCGGAGTTTCACACGCCGAAGAACCTGGCCGCCGCGACCGCCATTGAGGCGGCCGAGCTCCAGGAGCGGTTTCTCTGGAAAACCGACGCCGAGGTCGACCAGAATCTGGCCGACGCCGCCAAGCGGGCCGGCGTGGCCGACGAGATCGCCGACGTCGTGATGTTCGCGATGCTCCTCGCCGACCGGCTGGGCATCGACCTGGCCGAGGCGATCACCGCCAAGCTCGCGGCCAACGAACAGAAATACCCGGTCAACCTCGCCCGCGGGAATGCCCGCAAGTACACGGAACTCGGCGGGGGCTGATTCAGCCGCCATAGGCACCGCTACCCGCGTGGGGAACCGCATGTCCACTGAACCGAAAGACATCGATCACGAAACCGAGCCGCTTCTGCAGGCGCTCAAGGCAGATCTTCCCGCACTGGTAGCACTGCTGGAGGAGGCGGATTCCCACTGGGGCTTCGAGGATCCGTTTTACCGCCTCTACCACCAGAGCTGGAAAGTCTTGGGCCTCCAGAGCCTGACCCTGCAGATCGTTGAAGCCCTCCGCAAGCACGATCAGGGCCGGGGCCTCAATGATTGGTTCCTGGAAATCGTCGTGGCAGGAACCGGGAAAAACTTCAGCTCGGAAATGAACCGTGACTGGCTCAACGAAACGCGGCCGATCCTCGAGGCGTTCTTCCACGCCAAAACGTTCCTCGGTCTGGCGGTGCGCTACGCCAAGGCCCTCGACCATGCGCCGCGACTCCTGCCGAGTGGCTGGGCCGCAGTGCTGTACCTGTACAATGCTCGCTGAGTGGCATCCCTTGGCACCGATGCCCGTGTCGAGAGATCATTGCCAGAGGCCATTTCGGCCGCCCTACGATCAACAACTCTTCAAGGCGAGGGCTGACAGCATGACCCGAAATATGACTGCGATCATTCACGCGGAAGACGGCGGCTTCGTGGCACTCTGCCCGCAACTCGATGTGTGCAGCCAGGGCGACACAGTCGAGGAGGTACGCGCTAATCTTCAGGAGGCACTCGAGCTTTTCTTCGAGACGGCTCCGTCGGATGAAGTTATCCGACGCCTCTCCAACGAGGTCTACGTGACCCAGCTGGAGGTCGCGGTTGGGTAAACTTCGAGTCCTCTCAGGCGACGAGGTCTGTCAAATACTCGCGGGCCATGGGTTCGCCAAGGGAACGCTTCGATCGATCATCCGGCAGTCGGGAATCGACAAGGACGAGTTCGAAAGTACCTGATCACGCCGACGCGCCGGCTACGCCGTCAGCCGGCCGCTTCGCCCTCGAGAAACACGCCCATCCGGCGAAACTTCTCGTACCGTTCGTTGACGAGCTGGTCCCGCGGCCGGGCCAGCAGTTCGCGGAGGCTGCGTGCCAAAAACATCTTGAGCCGGGCCGCCATCCGCCGCGGGTGCCGGTGGGCGCCGCCGGCCGGCTCCTCAATCACCGCGTCGATGACACCGAGCTCCTTCAGGTCGGCCGACCGAAATCGGAGGGCCCGGGCCGCGTCTGCCTTGAACTCGACGCTCTTCCAGAGAATGCCGGCACAGCCCTCGGGACTGATCACGCTGTAGTAGGCATGCTCGAGCACCGCCACTCGGTCGCCGACGCCGATCCCGAGCGCGCCCCCCGAACCACCCTCGCCGATCACCACGCAGACGATCGGCACCGGAAGCGTCGCCATCAGGAACATGCTTTCGGCGATCACCTGGGCCTGGCCGCGTTCCTCAGCTCCCACGCCCGGATAGGCGCCGGGGGTGTCGATCAGGCAGATCACCGGCAGCCCGTATTTGGCCGCCAGCTTCATCTTGCCCATCGCCTTGCGGTAGCCCTCCGGATGGGCGCACCCGAAATGGCAGGCCTGCCGTTCGGCGAGGGTCTTACCCTTCTGGTGGCCGATCACCATCACCTTGTACTGGTCGAGCTTGGCGAACCCGGACAGCATCGCCGGATCGTCACCGAAGGATTTGTCGCCGTGGAGTTCCACGAACTCGTCGAATACGAGGTCGAGGTAATCGCTGGTCTTGGGCCGGTTGGGATGTCGCGAGACCAGGACGGTCTGCCAGGGATCGAGCGTTCCGAAGACCTTCTTCTGGACCTCCACGAGTTCCCGCTTCAGCCGTCGGGACTCCTGCTGCTGACCCCCCAGGGGCGCGGCTTCGAGCGCGGCGATCCTATCCTCGATCTCGTAGATCGGCTTTTCCAGCGGCAGGCGGTGCAGTCCGGCAGCCATCGGCAGGGTCTCTCGCGGGGCTTGGTCAGGGTCCCAGAGTTTCTCCGGCCGGGAAATCCCGCGTCAACCGGGAAATCCCGGCGGTAATTCCAGCCTGCGGGCCAGGCCGAGTGAGGCCCGGCTCGCCAGGGCGTCAGACCACGGCCCGCTCGACGAGCCGGATCGCCCGGAGCTGCTGGAGCACCTCCTTCATCGAGGCCGGCCGCTCGGCCGGTTTCTTGGCCAGCATCTGCCGCAGAAACTTCGCGCAGGCCGTCGTCGCGTTCTTGTTGAAGGCGTCCACCGCCGGCACGGTCGCCGAGACGTGCTTGTTCAGCAGGTCGTTGGTGTCGGCCCCCGTGTAGGGCGGTCGGCCGGAGATCAGCTCGAAGATCACGCAGCCGAAGGAATAGATGTCGGACCGGGCGTCGAGGGCCTCACCCCGGATCTGCTCCGGCGACATGTAGCTTGGGGATCCCTGGGCGAGCGTCTTGCTGCCGAGCAGCTTGCCCAGAAAACCGGAGGCCTTCGCCGCGATCGCCAGGTCGATCAGCTTCACCTGCCCGTCGGCTGCGGCGAGCACGTTGTCGGGTTTCACGTCGCGGTGCACCCAGCCCCGCGAGTGCATGTGGTCGAGTGCCAACGCTGTCTCGGTCACGATCCGCTGCAGCTTCGGCACGAGCGGCTCGACGCCCGCCGCGATCTGCTTCTTGAGGTTGGCCGCCGGGAAGTATTCCATCACCAGGTGCGGCAGCCCCCCTTCCTCGGAGAGCCGGTCGATTTTGATGACCGTCGGATGGTCGAGCGACTTTGCAACCTTGAGCTCGTGCTCGAGCAGTTTCCGCTGGCCCGCGTCGGTGGCCATGTCGGGCACGATCACCTTGACCGCCACCTGCGTGCGCGACTTGGCATCGACGGCCTCCCACACCTGGCAGTGCTTGCCCAGGCCAATCTGCTGCACGAGCTTCAGCGGGCCGAGTTGTTCGGGGAGTTTGGTCATGATCCGAGTTCCAACGCACCAGTGGCAGGCCACCTCCCCGGATCGAGCTCGATCGACACGAGCACGAGCCCCTGGGGCGGCGCCGTCGGCCCCGCGGCGGGCCGGCTGCGAGCGGCGAGCGCCTCCCCGAGCCACCCGGGTGGCCGCCGTCCCGCACCGACCATCACCAACGAGCCGACGATGATCCGGACCATGTTGTACAGAAATCCGTTCCCGACGACCTCGACCCAGACCTCCGCGCCGGCCGCATCGCCCGCCAGCGGCGGCCGGAAGACACCGAGCGAGTGGATCGTGCGGACTTTCGAGACCCGCGTGGAGGGGGCACTCTCGAAGCTCGTGAAGTCGTGTTCGCCCACGAGCGCCGCGGCCTCCTCCTGCATCCGCCCCTCGTCGAGGCGGCCCCGCCACCGCCAGACGAGGTGCCGGTCGAGGACCGGCCGCCATCGGGCGTCGTAGATCCGGTAGCGGTAGCATTTCCGGATGGCCGCCGACACCGGATCGAAGTTGGCAGCCACCTCGCGGGCCTCACGCACGGCGATGTCAGGCGGCAGCAGAGCATTGAGCGCCCGCCACCAGACGGCTGCGGAATGGCCGCTCGTCGAGGTGAAGGCGGCGACCTGGTCGACCGCGTGGACGCCGGAATCGGTTCGACTCGCTCCCCTGGGCATCACGACCTCACCCGAGATCGAGCGGATCGCCTCGGCAAGGGTCCCCTGCACCGTCGCCAGGCCGGGCTGGATCTGCCAGCCCGCATAGCGGGTGCCGTCGTAGGCGAGCCGAACCAAGATTCGCCGGCTCGGAGCCGACGGCGGGCCGCCACCGGGCAGCGTGGTCATGTCCGCACCGCGTGCCCTGCCCCCTTCAGCCCGTGCTTCACCAGATGCTCGGCGATCTGCACGGCGTTCGTGGCCGCGCCCTTGCGGAGATTGTCAGACACGCACCACAGGGCGATGCCGTTGGGGCACGAGATGTCCTCGCGAATCCGGCCCACGAAGACCGCGTCACGGCCGCTCGCCGTCCGCGGCTGCGGATACTGCTGGGCCGAGAGATCATCCTCCACGACGATGCCGGGGAAACCCGCCAGCAGCCCGCGGGCCTCGTCGGCGGTGAGCTTCTTCTCCGTCTCGATCAGGATCGACTCGCTGTGGCCGTTGGCCACCGGCACGCGGACGCAGGTGGCACTCACGGCGATTGACTCGTCGCCCAGGATCTTGCGGGTCTCGAGCACCATCTTCATCTCCTCGCTGGTGAAGCCGTTGGGCCGCGGGGAGCCGATCTGTGGGATCAGGTTGGCGGCGATCCTGTGCGGGAAGATCTGCTGGGATTCAGGCTCCCCGGCCAGCCAGGCGGCCGTCCCCTGCTCCAGTTCCCGCGTGGCCGAGAGCCCCGCACCGCTGACTGCCTGATAGGTGCTGACGATCACCCGCGTCACCCGGGCGGCGTCGTGCAACGGTTTCATCACCATCACCATCTGGGTGGTCGAGCAGTTGGGGCTGGCGATGATCCCCCTGTGGGTGGCGATCGCCTCGGGGTTCACCTCCGGGATCACCAGCGGCACCTCCGGATTCATCCGGTAGAAGCCGCTCTCGTCTACGACGACGGTGCCCCGCTCCACCGCCCACGGCACGAACTCCGCGGCGACCTCGTCGGGCGTGCTGCCGATCGCAATCTCCACTCCCTGAAACGAGTCGGGCCCCAGCACTTCCACGTCGAACGTCGCCTCACCCACCCGCATCGGCGTGCCCGCCGATCGTGCCGAGGCCAGGAGTTTGATCCGCCTCGCCGGAAACTTCCGGGCAACGAGCATGTCTACGATGATGCGGCCCACGGCGCCGGTGGCGCCGACCACTGCGAGAGTGTCGATCATGAGAGATCCGGTGAGGTTCCTGGGAGGGTATCGGAGACGGACCAGCGACGAGGCAGGAAACGAAGCAGGGTGCGGAAGGTGTCGGCCGGCACGAACGCGAGGTTCGCCGCGAGCATCGCCAGACCAAACTCCATCATGCCCATGGCGAGGCCGATCCCCAAGTGCACCGCCACGGCCATCGCCAGGCAGAGTCGCCGGGTGAGCCGTGGCCAGACCAGGGCCGGGTACGACACCTCCCACCACAGGGTGACGAGCGTCAGGGCGTTGACGACCAGCGGGTGCCCGGCGAGCCCCCGCAGGTCGAGCGTGCGGTAGCGGTCATTGGCGATGGCACCCCAGAGGGCCGTCCCCTCCCACCAGCTCGCGCCGAAGAGTTTGCCGGTGCCGGAGAAGAAGTAGACGACGCAGAGGTGCACCTGCAGCAGCCGCAGCGCCACGTTGGCCCTCACGGAGCGGCCCCCTGCCCTGCCCTGCTCCGCTCCGCTGATCAGTCGGTCGACCGACAGACGGGAGCTTGCGGGACCGATGACAAGCGGAATCAGCAGCATGCCAAGCGTGTCGTCGAGGCCGAAGACGTTGAGCGGCGCCCGGTTGGCCGCGCTGACCAGACCGAGCAGCGACACGATGGCCGCCAGCGGCGTGGCGAGGCCGATGGTGAGCAGGATCGCGGCCACCAGCGCGATGCCACCGAACACCCTGATCATGGTCGGGGAACGAGCCGCAAAGTACCAGCTCCACTGCCAGGGCTGATCGTTCATCCGCCAGACCTGATCGGGCCGCAGCCAGCCCCGGTCGCCGAAGAAGGCATCGGCATCGAGGAGCCAGACGACGCACGACCACGTCAGGAGCAATCCGGTGGCGATTCGGATCAGGTCGAGCGGCAGCGGATCGGCCGGCGTGAACCAGAAGTCATTCCAGCCGGCACACCAGTCGGAGCACCAGCTCCGCGGCGCCGCGACAGGCCGGCGGCCAACGGCCGGAGGACGATCATCGGGCGGCATGCGGGGAGAGTTCACCGTCCCTCCTCAGACGCCCAGGCATAGCT
>QWQL01000134.1 GCA_003670825.1 Planctomycetota bacterium | reverse complement strand
GCTCGGGGGCGGCAAAAGTCGCGTCGCCGGGCGAGGATACGCCCAAGGCTCCGCGAGCGTTCGCCGACCCCCTTCGCCTGCCCGCCCTCGGTTACGAAGACGACGCTCCACATAAACTGAATGCGCTCTAGCCGCGTCAGGCGATGGTGCCGCGGACGAGGATGTCGCCGCCGGGGTGCGACACGTCTTCGATGCACAACCGCCGGATGTCGGGCAGAGGATCGAGGGCCGCCGCCGCCCCGCCGAGAATGCTCGGGGCCACAAACACCCAGGCCTCGTCGACCTCACCTGTGGCGAACAGCGTGGCATGCACGTGGGGCCCTCCCTCGGCGAGCAGGTTGGTGAGCCTGCGGCTCCCGAGTTCGCGAAGCAGGGCTGTGGTGCGGGCCGCGTGGTCGAGGTCGTCGCCCTGCCAGATCTCGCAGCCCGCCGCGGCAAGCGCAGCGGTTCGCTCCGGCGGGGCGCCGGGGCCGACGGCGACAAGCAGCGGACACTCCCGCGCGGTGCGGACGAGCCGGCTGGCGAGTGGCAGCCGGGCCGCACTGTCGAGCACGATCCGCAGCGGCCGTCGCGGACCGGCTGCGGAGCCGGCCGCAGTCCGCACGGTGAGCAGGGGGTCATCGGCCAGCGCCGTGCCGATGCCCACCGCGACGGCGTCGATCCGGCTTCGTAGTTCGTGGACGATCGCCCGCGATTCGGGGGACGAGATCCAGCGATCCTGACCGGCCGCCGCGGCCATGCGGCCGTCGAGGCTCAGCGCCCACTTGGCGATCACCCACGGCTTGCCGGTGGTCAGGAGTTTTCGAAACGGCGCAGTCAGCCGGGTGGCCTCGGCCGAGCACAGTCCCACCTCCACCGTCACGCCGCCCCGCCGCAGGGCCTCGAGGCCGCGGCCGGCCACGGGCGTGAATGGATCACCCGCCGCGACGACCACGCGGGCGATGCCGGCCGCGAGGATGGCGTCGGTGCAGGGGGGCGTCTTGCCGTGGTGGCAGCACGGCTCGAGCGTCACATAGAGCGTCGCCGCCCGCGCCCGGCTTCCGGCGGCCGCGAGCGCCATCACCTCGGCATGCGGCCCGCCGAACTCACCATGCCAGCCCTCGCCCACGATCGCCGCCGGGTGGCCGCTGGTCGCCACCACCGCGCCCACCTGCGGATTCGGCTCCACATGGCCGCGGCCGAGCGCGGCGAGCTCGAGAGCCCGGCGCATCGCCAGTTCGTCGAAGGCCGAGAACGCCATGTGGTCTTCAGGTGGGCGTCCAGATGACCTTCTTCTCGCCCGCCGGCCCGGAGGACTCGCCCCCCGGAGTCCAGAGCTTGCCGGCTGCCGCCGCCGAAGCGGTGCCGGGCGACGAGGCGGCGCCGCCGGGAGCACCCATCGCGGCCGTGCCTGGCGACGAGCGTCCGGCAAGGGCGGAGAGGTCGACGCCCGCCTCCATCATCACCTCGGCGAATGCCTGCAGCACCTGCTGATCGCGGGCATGCTCGCGGCGGACGTGCTCGAACAGTCGCATCACGTCGCCCTCGTCGCCCCGCTGCATCCGCACCCGGAGTTCGGCCACGTCGAGCATGCCGTCGTTGGCCTTGAGCACCGGGGCGAGCCTGCGGAGTTCGGCGATGATCTCCAGTTTCCGGACGCTCGAAGCCGCCCGGTCTTCGAGGACGCCAAACGCCTCCCAGCGGTCGGCAGGCGTGGCATCGGGGCGACTCGAGACCGCTTCGGCGGCCCGTTCGGCGGCCCGCTCGAAGCCGGCATCGACCGCAGTGACGAGCACGCCGCGGAGTTCGTCGAGGCTCAGTCGGGCCATGTCGAGACGATGCCACCGGAGGGGCGGGACGCCGTCTTCGAGCGGCCGCGTCGATTCGACCGGCGCGGGCGCCGGCAGCCCGACCCGCTCTCGCATCGCCGTCCAGGCGGCGGAGGCATCGGGGCGGCGGGACGTCGCTTCCCCTTCGGTGATGATCGCCTCCACTCGCCGGGCGGCCTGAGGATCGCGGACCGCCTCACGGGGTGTCTTGCCGAGGAGTTCGGGGAGCGGCGTGTCGGGCCAGATCGCCAGGAACCGGTTCCAGAGCGCGGCCCGCTGCTCGTCGAGCAGGCCGTCGACCATCGACGGCTGGCCAGCCGCCGCCGGCGCCGGTGGCGCGGTCGGCGGCTGCATGCGAAACTGGCTGCCCATCAGCCAGTTGGTGGGCGTGGTGCCGGGCAGCGCTTCCCCGCCGGTCTCGCCGCCAAAGGTGCAGCCGAGCAACGGCTCCACGATCGGCCGGGCCGCGTCGACGTCCGGAGCGAACCCCTGCAGCACGGCCTCGGGCTCGCGATCGGTCTGCCGGGCGAAGATCAGGAGCGTCGCCAGGAGCCGCGCCGGGCTCGAGCCGTCGAAGACCCGCCAGGCGGACCGCGGTGGCACGGCGTTTCGAGAGACCCACTGTGCCCGGTCGAAGGCGGTCTGCTCGCAGCTGCCCGTGTGCCGGAGCTTGTCGTCGAGCAGGTCGAGCGCCGTCGCCCCCGCCTCGCCGCCCGGCACGACCAGCGGGGCGATCCGGCTGGCAAACCGCACGAGCGGCGAGCGGTCGGGATCGGCCTCGGTCTCCAGGGCGATCGTCCGGCCGATCGCCTCCACGGCGTCGTCGGCCGGGGTGCCGCCCATCCGCGCCACCGCCGCCCAGGCCTCCGAGGCCTCAAACGGTTTGGCGAGCATCTCGCAGATCACGGCGATGTTGGTGAACAGCTCCCGCGAATCGCCGGCGATGCCCTTGAGGCCGCGGAAGGCCGTCAGGGCCTTGGCGAGCCGCCAGTGGCGGGCGTGCGCCAGCGCCGTCTCGAAGTCGGGCCGCCAGGCCGCAGCGCCGACGGGCTCCTCGAGCCGCACCCTTGTCCGCAGTGCGGCCGGCACGCCCGATGAGCCGACGATCGCAGCCATGAGCCGCCGCTCGTCTTCGGAGCCCAGCGACTGATCGATCAGCCAGTCGACGATGCCCTGCGCGAAGCCGACATGGCCGAGCTGCGCCGCGACCTGCACCAGCGTGCCGGCGATCCGCACCAGCTCCGTCGCCACGTTCCGGCCCTCCTCCCCCGCAGCCTCGCCGGCCGCCTCACGGGACTTGTCGAACGCCGCGGCGGCCTCCTGCATCCGGCCCGCGATCGCGTCGGTGATCGCCGACTGCCCGAGCGCGAGTGGGTTGGCGGGGAAGGCGTCGAGGAAGGCCTGGCTGCTCGTCGCAGCCTCGGCATACTGCTTCGCCGCGAGTTCGAGTTTCGTGCGGGTGGCCATCAGGCAGGCCCGGCCGGGCGTCTTCGCCTCCAGCCGCTTCACCTGATCAAGCGCCGCGGAGATCTGGTCGCCCTCGATCAGCGTGTCGAGTTGCTCGAGGTCCCCGACGAGGTCGGCGCAGCAGAACTTGATCTTCTTGCCGGTGCCGCCGGGACAGGGGGCATAGGTGTCGATGGCCATGAGGGAAAGCCGCTCCGAAGCCTCGGGAAATGCTAGGAAAACTGTCTGGAATGTAGCAGAGCCAGAGGGGGACGAAAGCCGCGCGGCGGGTTGCCCTGCGGCGCGGTCACTTGCATACTTGTCGCCGGAGACGCACGGTCGGCGGCCGTCGCGTCTGAGGCCCGTATCCGTGCAGCAACCCCGCATCATCATCGTTGACTCCGCCGGCGCATCCGCCCTGCCGTATGCGCGGCTCGTGGCCCGGCTCCAGCCGCTCGAGGTGCGAGTAGAAACGGCGCTCGACAAAGCGCTTGCCTCACTCTCCCGCGATTCGTGGGATCTCGGCGTGGTGACCGCGCGATCCGGGCCCACGGCCGACGTGCTCTACGCGGCGCTCCACAAGGCCGATCCGCAGCTGCCGATGGTGGTCATCGACCCGAAGCCGAGCGTTGATACCGCCCGGGCATGCCTGCATGCGGGCGCCGGCGACTACCTCGACGTCGCCCGCGTCGAGACCGACCTGGAGGACGCCTTGGAGCGGCTGCTCAAGACCTCTCGCCGTCGGGCCGCCGAGGAGGTGCTGCGGCGGGCCGTCGAGCGGCCGTACTCGTTCGCCGACTTTCTCGGCGAGAGCCCGGCCATGCAGCATGTCTACTCGATCATCGAACGGATCGCGACGAGCTCCGTCGATGTGTTGGTGACGGGTGAGACGGGCACCGGCAAGGAACTCGTGGCCCGGGCGATTCACACCCGCAGCCGGCGGGCAGAGGGCCCGTTCGTGCCGGTTGATTGCGGGGCGATTCCCGACGCGCTAATCGAGAGCGAGCTCTTCGGCCACGAGCGCGGGGCCTTCACGGGCGCCGATGCCCGCCGGATGGGCCTCGTCGAGTTCGCCGACGGCGGCACGCTGTTCCTCGACGAGGTGGGCGAACTGCCGCTGCCGCTCCAGGCCAAACTGCTCCGCGTGCTCCAGGAGCGGCGGGTGCGTCGGGTGGGCGCCCGCCAGGAAAACCCCGTCGACGTCCGCGTGGTGGCCGCGACTTCCCGCAACGTCGACCAGATGGTGGAGCGTGGCGAGTTTCGCCGTGATCTCTACTACCGGATCAACGTGGTGCGGATCGATCTGCCGCCCCTGCGGGTGCGGGGCGACGACATCGGGCTGCTCGCGGAGCACTTTGCCAACAAGGCGGCCCACGAGATGGGCCGCAGCCTCGGCGGCCTGTCGACCGATGTCTACCAGGTGCTCAGGGGCTACCACTGGCCGGGCAACGTGCGAGAACTGCAGAACGTGGTCCGTCGGGCGATCGCGATGACGCGGTCGCCGATGGCCGGGATCGACGACCTACCCGACGACGTGGTGGCGGCGGCAGGCCGCACCGCCGGGGCGGAGGCCGGGGCCATCGGCTTCTTCGCGCAGCGGGCTGAGCAGGTCGCTAGGTTCGAGAAGCAGTTTCTCGCCGACCTGCTCGCCCGACATCTCGGCGACGTGTCGGCGGCCGCCCGCGAGGCACGGCTGCCCCGCGGCACGCTCTATCGGCTGATGAAGGGGCACGGCCTCGATGGGGCCCAGTTTCGCGGAGCGAAGTAGCCAGTTTCGCGGAGCGAAGGAGCCAGTTTCGCGGAGCGAAGGAGCCAGGGTGAACGTGACTTCGTGCCTGGCGAGGCCGACGGCTCACGGCCGCGTCGCGTGCACCGTGCCGTGAATCCGGCCCTTGGCCCGGCTGCCGTCCTCGGCGGCGAGATCCCAGCGGAGCTCGTAGCAGGTGGTCGGCGCGAAGCCCTCGATCGAAAGGCGGGCGGTGAGGCCGTCGCTCGACAGGTCGACCGCGGTGATCGCATGCCCGCGCTCGTCGACGTGCTCGGAGCCATAGTTCTTCGACCGTTCGAGGGACCACGACGTGTAGCCCCACGACGCAGGATCAGCGGCCGGCGACCGCGCCAGCGGCGCGGAGAACGTGATCGTCAGTCCGGTCTCGTGGGCGGCGAGCGCCACCGGCATTCGCAGCATCGCGGCGGTGCGGCGGACCCGGAAGAAGCCGCCGGGCGCCGTCCGGTTACCGGCCCAGGCATGGAGGCCGCAGGCATACAGCTGCCGGTCGGTCGGATGGAAGCGGCCCCGCATCACCCCGGTGGGCAGGTCGTCGATCGGCAGGGCCACGAGGCCTCCCTGCAGCATCGGTTGGCCCGGCGCAGCGGAGGGCAGCGACTCGGGCAGCGACTCGGGCAGCACGAGGTGGATCCGGCCCATCCCATAGGAGAGTTCGAGGAGGCCGCCTGAGAGCGGCGACCAGACGTCGGCTGGCACGCGGACGAGTTCCGCCGGGGAGCGATCGAACTCGTTGGTGATCCAGGCGAGCGGCTGCTCCATCGCGTCGTCGCCCGGATCGGTGACGTCGTGGTAGCCGTAGAGGTTGCCGTAGAAGCCGCCCGGGCGGACGTGGTTGATCCGGTTCTTCGGCGTCCAGTGCCCCTCCTGATCGGTCACGAAGAACGTGCCGTCCGGCTCGACGCACACGCCGTTGGCCGCCCGGAAGCCGGTGGCGAGGATCTCGGTCGCCGATCCGTCGGCGGACACCTTGAGGAGTGTGCCGTGGTGCGGCACCACCGCGGGCAGGGCGTGCCGGGCACTCTTGGCGTAGTACAGGTTCCCCGCGGCGTCGGTCTCGAGCCCCATCGCGAACTCGTGAAAGTGCTCGGTCACCTGGTGGTCGTCGTTGAAGGTGTCGTAGCGGTCGGTGCAGCCGTCGCCGTCGAGATCGCGGAGCACGACGATCCGGTCGCGGCAGCCGACGTGGATCGCGCCGTGGATGACCCTGATCCCCAGCGGCTGAAACAGCCCCGAGGCGATCCGCCGCCAGGCGAGCGCGTCGGTCGCGGAAGCGAGACCGCCGCAGGTCCAGACGTCGCCATCCCAGGTGCAGAGCACGGCGACGTCGGGGGTAAGGAAGTCGAGGCCGCTGAACCGCAGCTGCGCCTTCCACGGATTGGCGGCCGGGGAGGTGAGCGTGTCGACGGCGAATCCCGCGCGATCGTCCCCCTTGGCGATCGTGGTGTGGAGCGTGTCGGGCCAGCGATCACGGGCCGGCCTGCCGAGGAGTGTTGTGAGGTCGACGGGGGGCGGAAGGTCGCGGACACGATCCGCGAGGCCGACGTCTCCAGCGGCGACGGCGACGCCGACAACCACGGGCTGCCCACTTGGCGGCAGCGTGAGCACATGAAAACCATCGCGGAGATCGAGCCGTGGCCCGATCGGGGCGGGCGTGACGACCGCCGCCGAGGCCTTGTCGTCGGCCACCCGCACGAGGAGGTCCTGCGGATGTGGTGACACGTGCCAGATCCGCGTCACGAGCGGGGTGGCGGGATCGCCCGCTTCCAGCCGCGTCGTCTCGAGCACGCGGCAGCCCGCCACCTCCGCGTCGAGCACGACCGTGTCGCCCGCATGGTGCACGGCCCGCAGCCGGGCATGTGATTTCGGGAGCGGGCCATAGGGCTGGCCGTCGCGGCCCAGGGGACGCGGGTCGGTGAACGAGCCGGTCGTGGGATCCGCCCAGCCTGCGCCCGAGGGGATGGCGGCGATCAGCATTCCGCGGGCATGGGGATGCGAGCCGTGGCGGCCGTCGAAGTTGATCCCTTCCCAGTCGACAAACCCGTCGCCGCTGACGATCGCCGCGGCCCGCAGCGTATCGAGGTCGTGGAGGATCCAGGTGCGTGATCGCCCCACGCCCCCCGGCCCCCTGTCGAGTCGCACCGCGAACCCCTTGCGGGCCACGTTGGAGCCGTCGCGGCCCACCTCGATCGTTGCCGCCAGGAACGGTCCGTAGTCATGCATCCGCCACGGCTCGTAGCTAGCGGCCGCCGGCCCGCGGCTCGCGCCCGGTGGGAGTCCGGCGAGGTAGTCGGGTGTGACCGAGACGTACTGCGACGGATTGAGACTCTTCAGGAACTCCTCGCGGACGTAGTGGATCACGTCGTACTTCTGGCTCGGCACCATCCACGACTGCGGCAGCATCAGGCCGGCGCCATGGGTCAGCGTGCGGTACATCGCGTAGGGATCGGCACCGAACTTGAAGCGTCCTTCGGCAAACCGCAGAGCGGTCGGCAGCGAGCCGGCCAGCTCTCGGGTGCCGTGGCAGGAGGCGCAGACCCGTTCGTAGATTTTCTGGCCGCGGGCCAGCGCCTCCCGCGACCGCTTCGGCTTCGACCAGTCGGCGATGAATCCGGCGTGGTCGATGTCGCGTTCTGCCGCCGGGGCCGCGGCGGCGACCGCCTGCGGATCGGGGGCGAGTTCGGCGGCCCGTTGCGGTCCCCCGCGGACGATCTCGTCGAGGTACCGGACGAGGTCGAGGAACTGCTGCCGGTCGGCGAGCGTGTTGGCGAGACCCATGGGCATCAGCGAGGCCGCGAGTTCCGCCCGCTCGTCGATGGCGGCCACCGGGATCTCCGTCTCGGTCGCGGCCCCCGGTTCGCGGACCACGATCGTCTCGGGTGTCTCACGGGCGATGAGGCCGGAAACCGTGCGACCTTCGTTGGTCACGAGCGTCACGCCGCGGGAGGCCGGCCGGATCGATGCCGAGGGATCGAGGATCGACGCGACGAGGTGCTCCGTGAGCTGGTCTCCCTCCAGCGGCCGACCTGTCTCGGGATCGGGGATTGGCAGCGCGAGGTTCGGCCCGATCGACGAGGGCCGCCCGTCGACGCCGTGGCAACGGATGCAGGTCGACTGCGTCGCATGGAACACGACGGCCCCGCGGCCCGGATCGCCCGCCTCCCGCGCCTCGGTGGCCAGGGCCGCCACGCTCTCCTCGGCTAGCGCGTCGGCGAGCATCTGCTGGGCCGGCGCCGGGTTCGCCGCCACAGCAAGCGCGAGCACCGCCGCCCAGTAGCCGGCACCACCCGGGCGGCTTTCGATGATCAGCGGCATGCGGCCCCCGTCAGCCTTTCTTTTTCCGCTTCCAGGTCTGGCCCGCCTTGGAGCGGGATTCCCCGAAGAACCGAAACTGAACACCCCAGGCGGGGACTGTTTTCACCGCTGGCGATAGGCCGGCTCCAATCCTGCGCGGGTGATGATGGCTTTGCCCGCTTCCCTGACCTCGGCGGCCGGCCCGAAAGTGTTGTCTTTCCACGTGTGCCATTCCCGCTGGCACTGGTTCAAACGGACCTGTTCGGTTCCTTGAGGCGGTAGACGCCCGCGCACAGGTAGACGTGTACGTCGGATTTCAGCCCTGCAGCAATCAGTTGCCGCACGGCATCGCGCGCCTTGGTAATCGTCGCCAGCGGCTTGTCTTGGGTGCCCGCGTTTGCATCGTC
>QWQL01000091.1 GCA_003670825.1 Planctomycetota bacterium | reverse complement strand
CTGGCAACGCTCCCCCCGGCTGATCCGGCCATCCGCGAGCGGCTCTCCGCCGAGGCAGCCTCCACGGGCCTGGAGTTTCTCCACCACCGACTCGCCGTGATCGACCCGGCGTCAGCCGCCCGCATCCATCCGCGCGACGCCAAGCGGATCATCCGCGCGTTGGAGGTCGCGGAGGCGACCGGGCGGCCGTTGTCGGCGGCCTTCGCCCCGGCCCCAAACCCCTTGTTCGAGCCGCGGCTGATGATCGTCGACCTACCGCGGGCCGCGCTCTACTCGCGGATCGACCGCCGCGTGGAATGGATGTTCGCCCACGGGCTCGTCGAAGAGACACGCGCTGCGGTCGAGCAGGTCGGCGGCCTCGGCGCCACGGCCGGTCAGGCCGCGGGCTACGCGGAGGCACGCGACCTGCTCGCCGGCCGCATCGATTGTGCCACCGCCATCCAACGCACCCAACAGCGGACGCGTCAGCTCGCCAAGCGGCAACTGACGTGGCTCCGCAGTTTCAGGAACGCCACCTGGATCGCCGCCTGACCAGACGTGCCCCGCGGCCCCGGGTGGAGAGCCACCCGAAGGCTGCGGAGCGGACGCATGTGGAACCAGGCGCCTGACACTCTTCGTGAACAAACGCTGAACCGCTGCGGAGCACCAGACCTCTGCCCGGCCTGGTGGCGGCCGCCGGGGTGCTACGCGACCAGCTTGATGGCCGGCTGCTCGCCGGTGATGCCGACCACGAACTCCTCAAAGATCTTCACGTCGAGGGCCGAGGCCGTCTCGGCTTCGGGATGGAACTGCACGCCGATGGCCGTCCAGTTCTCGACCGCGCTTTCGATCGCCTCGACCACCCCGTCCGGTGCCCGGGCGGTGACGCGAAAACTCATGGCCACGTCGTCGATCGCCATGTGGTGCATGCTGTTCACGCGGATCTCGCCGTCGCCGTAGACCCGCTCCATGGCCGATCCCGATTCCACGACCAGGGCATGCCGGTGGGCCAGATCGGTCGGATCCTTGTGGGGAATCGCCTTCGGCAGATCTTCCGGGATGTGGAGGAACAGCGTGCCCCCCTCGGTGATGTTGAGCAGTTGCATGCCGCTGCCGATTGCCAGTACCGGCATGTGCCGGGCGCAGATGTGCTTTGCGAGCAGCCGGTCGAAGTCTTCTCGGCGGGTATCCATCGGCCGCACGGCGGGATGGGGCATGTAGCCGTCGCGACGTGGATCGAGGTCTGCTCCACCGACCATCACCACGCCGTCGAGCAGGTCGAGCAGGCGGATCACGTCCTCCTCGTCAGCCAGTGGCGGCAGGATCACGGGGATGCCACCGGACGCCGTGATGCCGTCGTAGTAGCCAGCGGCGACGAACGAGAGGGCCGCGTGCTCCTTGCGGGTGGAACGGTAGTCGGTGTTGATGCCGATGAGGGGCTTGGCTGCCATGAGAAACAGATCCTCCATGAAGGTCAGACCGGCGTCCCTGCCGGCTCGGTGGCGAAAGTATCGAACGCCGGAGCAATGGCAAGGATTTTTGGGATTTTGTGGTGCCGCAAGCCACGCCACCACAACATCGAGTGCTAGCACGTGGGGTGCTAGCATCCGGCGTTCCCGTCAGGCGGGATGGGTGACGCGATAGATGTCGATCAGCGGGCCGGATGCGGCCCCGGCCGGCCGGCGGGCCCGCTGTTTCACCACACCCAGGCCAGCGGCCCGGATTGCCGGCTCGAAGTTTACGGCCCGGGCGCGGCCGGGATCGGCGACGAGGGCCACCCCGTGTGGGGCCAGCGTGCGGCGCACCACGGCCGCGAGGGCCTCGGCGTGGTGCTGTTCGTAGAGCACGTCCGCCGCCACCACGAGTTCGAACGTGGGGAGATCGTCCGGCAGCCGTCGCCAGTCGAGGAGCAGGGTCTTGAGGCCTGCGGCCCCGTTGCGGTCGGCGTTGTAGCGAACGCCCTCGAGCGCGTCCTCCTCGTAGTCGCTCGCCACCGCCCGAAAACCCCGCCGCTGCGCCACGACGGCGGGCAGTGCGAGGCCGCAGCCGAGTTCGAGGAAGCCGCGGCCAGACCCCTCGATCGCGGCCATGTCCTCGGCCAGCACGAGGGCCGACTCCCAGACGTTCGCCCAGTAGGGGATCCGCTCGTCCCGCTCGAAGGCCTCCTCATCGATCAGTGCGTCGAGGTCGGGCGGCAGCCAGAAGGTGAGCGTCTGGCCGCCGACGTCGATCGCCCGCTTCACCGGCGCAAATCGCTCGTAGCCCGTCTCGTCACCCATCCTCACCGGCCTCCACCGTCGCATCCGTCACCACCGACGGCATACCTGCCGTCGTTTGCGTCGCCCGCGGCGGCGCGAAGCCCTGCCGCGTGTCACGATTGTACGGTCCCGCCTCCAACCGCCAGCCGTGCCCCGCATGCTCTCCGACTACGACCTGCACCTGTTCGGCGAAGGACGGCATTGGAAGAGCTATGAGCGGCTCGGCGCCCACCTCGAGACGCACGACGGCGTGTGGGGCGTGAACTTCGCCGTCTGGGCCCCGAATGCCGACGGCGTGTCGGTCGTGGGAGATTTCAACGGCTGGCATGCCGCGACGCATCGGATGCACAAGCGGATCCCCTCGGGGGTCTGGGAACTGTTCGTTCCCGGGCTTACGGCCGGCACGCTCTACAAGTTCCGGGTGCACGCCAACGGTGGGCATTCCGACCGTTCCGACCCCTATGGTTTCGGGGCCGAGGTGCCCCCGCGGACGGCATCGCAGGTGATCGATCTCACGGCCTTCCAGTGGCATGACGGCGATTGGATGGCAGGCCGCGCCGCCCACAACTCGCTCACGGCCCCGCTGACGATCTACGAACTCCACCTGGGCAGCTGGCGGCGGCCAGGCGACGACCCGCACCGCTGGCTCTCCTACGCCGACCTCGAGCGGGAACTCGTGCCCTACGTGGTCGAGATGGGATTCACGCATGTCCAACTCATGCCCCCCACGGAGCATCCGCTGTCGGCGAGCTGGGGCTACCAGACGATCGGCCTGTACGCGGCAACGAGCCGCTTCGGCCCACCGCAGGCGCTGATGTCGCTGATCGACGCACTGCACCGGGCCGGCGTGGGCGTGATCATCGACTGGGTGCCCGCCCATTTCCCCAAGGATGGCCACGGCCTGCGGCAGTTTGACGGCACGGCGATCTACGAGCACGAAGACCCGCGGAGGGGGGAGCATCCCGACTGGGGCACGCTGATCTACAACTACGGCCGTAACGAAGTGGCCAACTACCTGATCTCGAGCGCGCTGTTCTGGCTGGAGCACTACCACGTTGACGGGCTGCGGGTCGACGCGGTGGCCTCGATGCTCTACCTCGACTACAGCCGTCAAGAGGGGGAGTGGGAGCCGAACTGCTTCGGTGGCCGCGAAAACCTCGAGGCCGTCGAGTTTCTCAAGAACTTCAACATCCAGGTGCACGAGCAGTTCCCCGGCACCCTGACGATCGCCGAAGAATCAACCGCGTGGCCTGGCGTCTCACGGCCGACCTACGTGGGGGGCCTCGGCTTCAGCCTCAAGTGGAACATGGGCTGGATGAACGACACGCTGCGGTACATGCGGCACGATCCCGTGCACCGCAAGTACCACCACGACGAGCTCACCTTCAGCCTGATCTATGCGTTCCACGAGAACTTCGTGCTGCCGCTGTCGCACGACGAGGTGGTGCACGGTAAGGGCTCGCTGATCGGCCAGATGCCCGGCGACGACTGGCAGCAGTTCGCGAACCTCAGGCTGCTCTATGCCTACATGTGGTGCCACCCCGGCAAGAAACTGCTCTTCATGGGTGGCGAGTTCGGGCAGTGGGCAGAATGGAACTTCGACGAGAGCCTGCAGTGGCACCTCCTCGAAGGGGAGCAGCATCGGGGGCTGTCGCGGGCCGTGGCCGATCTCAACGCCCTCGTCCGCCGGGAACCCGCGCTCCACGAGCTCGACTTCGACGGCCTCGGCTTCGAGTGGATCGACTGCCACAACTGGCAGGACAGCGCGCTGGCCTTCGCCCGCCGGGCAAACGATCCCCACGACCGCCTGATCGTGTGCTGCAACTTCACGCCCGTGCCCCGCGAGGGCTACCGGCTCGGCGTGCCCCACGGCGGCGCCTACGACGAGGTCTTCAACAGCGACTCCGCCTGGTATGGCGGCAGCAATCTCGGCAATGCCGGGGCTATCGAAGCGACCGCCGAGCCGCACCACGGCCATGAGTTTTCGCTCAGCCTCACGCTGCCACCGCTGGCCGCGGTCGTGCTCAAGCCGCGCTGCTGAATCGTTACTGTAGTTCGGGGCCGCGCGGCTCGCGCTTCCACGAGACGGCGTGCTTCTTCTCGATCGACTTGAGCCAGCGGTCGTAGACCTGCCGGGTGTCGTCCTCGGCCACCGCGGCCAGCCGCCTGGGATCCTTCGCGGCCGCGATAAACAGCTCCTTGAGCTGTGCCTCGTCGGGTTCGAACGACCCCAGCCGGATGGCATAGCAGACCGTCTGCGGCTCGTTAAACGCTACCGTCGACTCGCCGGGCTCGAGGGCAAACACCGCCTGCATGAGTTCCTCCCCCGGCATGGCGAGGCCGTCAGGCTGCGAAAGCTCCGGTGCGGACCCAAACGGGGCGGTGCCTCGGGTGAGCCAGTTGAACGGGCCGACTTTCTCGACCTCGAGCCCGCCACGGGAGGCGGCGACCGCCTCGAGCGTCGTGCCCTCCTTGGCCTCGGCTACCAGTTCCTCCGCCGCCTTGCGGGCCAGCGGGCGGGCTTCGACGATCCGCCAGGCCCGCAACACGTCCTCGCGGGCCGACTGAAACGACGGAGTGAACTCCGGCTGGTCTTCGGTCTTCCAGGATACATATCGATTGCCGTCGATGTCTCGCGAGGTGACGGCCTGAAGCATCTGGGCCCCGCCGCCAAAAATCGTGTCGATCCATCGCTGCTGCCGCATGCCGAGTTCTCGGGACGCCGCCAACTCAAAGCTGCCACCGATCCCACCGGCCGCGACGGCCTGGGTCGCGTTGAGGAGGTCCGACGTGCCCCCTTCCAGGCCCTGTGCCGCAGCGATTTTTTTGACGTCGGGCGGCGCTGGGGCGGGGCCCGCCCCGTCACCTGCCACCTGCCAGAGCGCGAGTGACTCCCCGTACTTCGCGATGTCGGTCTTCACGGCATCGAAAATCGCCGAAATCCGCTTGTCGACGGCTTCGTCGGTGAGCCGCTTCACGATGTCATCCCGGACCTTGTCGAGCGGTTCAAACTCCGCCTGCTGGGCCGGGGCGTCGGCAGTGGCCGGGGCAGTGGCAGCCGGCGTGGCAGCCGGCGTGGCCGCCGGCGTGGCCGAACCGGAGGCCACGGGGTTTGGGGCAGCGGGTGCCGCCGCCTCCGTCACCGCCTCGCCAGTGGCTGGCTTCGGAGCCTCCGTGGTTGCCGCTTGTGGCTGGCGAAACGCCACCTGCCGGGCCGCTACGCGGGTTACATGCGAGCCATCATTCACGCCAGCGGGGGCCGCGACGGGCTTGTCTTCAGTCGCGGCTGCGGGCGACTCGGCTGGGAGTTTCGTGGCGTCGTTTTCTGCCTCTGCCGCCTTCATGGTTTCTGATTCAGACGGCGCCGCGCCGAGTTCCTGCGTTTCGGCCGGTTTCACGCGGAAGAGCGCGGCTTTGCGGTCTTCATAAAACGCGGTGATCTGCTCGGCGGTAATTTTCTTCTGCTCTTCGTCGCGAAAGCCGCCAGCTTTGGCCACGAGATAGTCGTAGCGGGCTCGATGAGGCTGCCGGAAGCCGGGCGCGGGACTGCGGGCCGCGGGCAACTCATCCCGGTGGGCATCAAAGAAGGCCCGCAGCACCGGTTCGGCCGGCTCGGGCAGTTGGTCGACGAACGTCTCCGCAACGACGGGAATGGCCTCGATGGTTGCGCCCTGCTCGAGCCGGCGGTAGTAGTCCCACCGCAAGCCCGGCGGCGCGGCCTCGAACCCGACCCCGCCAAGCAGCAGGGTCTCCATCCGGCGGGCCATCAGAACCGTCCGCAAGGCCTCAAACACGTCTTCCTGCGAGATTCCCATGCGGCCGCCAATACCATTGACGATTGCGTCAAAATCCTTCGGCGGGACGAGGTCGTTGGTCCATTCAGCCAGAAACTGGTTGATCGCGGAGTTGCTGATCACGATCCCGTTGGCCTCGGCCTCTCGTGCCAGGAGCAGCGTGTCGACCACGTCTTTTTCGTCGTCTGCCAGGCGCATTCGCGAGGGATCCTGGCCGGAGGCGGTCATGGTCGCGACCAGAAACTGGTTCATGACCTTCCGCATGATCACGGCCCGCTGGACGCCGCTCTCGCGGAGGCCGCCCCCCGTCCACGACACCACCATCGGATCGGGGCCGCCCGAGCCACCCCCGCCCATCTGGAGGATCGGCGGGAGCACGAAGAACGCGAGCATCGCCATGATTGCCAGGGCGGCCAGGGCCGCTTTCTCGTACTGGCGAAAAACTCCGAAGGATCCGGCCATGGAACCGCCTGTAGGCTGTTGTCTCGACGGCAAAACCGCCGAGGCTTGACAAGGAAAGATCGCGGAGGGTAACGCTGGTTAGCCGCACGTAAGGCGGCGACCGGTCGCAGATTGTAGCGCTGGGGCTGTCTGCGCCAATCCCGATGGTCCCTGGCCCGCCTCCATCCACGTCCGACCGCTTCGACCTAGACGAGCCCTCACCATGGCCAAAAGAATGTCTAAAAAAGCTGCCGCAGCCCGTCGAGGCGGCCGCCGTTCGGCCGCGGAAAGCCCGCGATCGGCGGCCGTTCCCAAGGGTGATTACCAGTTGGTGATCGTGGAAAGCCCGGCCAAGGCAAAGACGATCGAGAAGTACCTCGGGCCGGGATTTGTCGTGAAGGCCTCGATTGGCCACATCCGGGACCTGCCGAGCAAAGCGCCCAAAGGCTCGAAGCAGCCGGTGCCGGGGGTGGATCTCGACCATGACTTCACGCCCACCTATGAGATCGACGGCGATAAGGCGAAAACGGTCACCGAACTCCGGCGACTGGCGAAGGGCGCCAGCGACATCTGGTTCGCCACCGACTTGGATCGCGAGGGGGAGGCGATCGCCTGGCACCTCACCCAGGTGCTGGGAGTCGACCCTGCGGTCGCCAAGCGGGTGACCTTCGACGCGATCACGAAGTCGGAGGTGCAGCGGGCCTTCCAGTCGCCACGGGCGATCAACATGCCCCGCGTGGAGGCCCAGCAGGCCCGGCGGATCGTCGACCGCATCGTCGGCTACCAGGTGTCGCCGATCCTCTGGAAGAAGGTCGCGGGCGGGCTCTCCGCCGGCCGCGTCCAGAGCGTGGCCGCGCGGATCGTGGTGGAGCGAGAGCAGGAGATCCGGGCATTCACGCCGTCGGAGTCGTGGGAGATCACGGCCTGCATGGCGTTTGACGTCGCGGCGGCTGCATCGCTGCACGCCGAGTGGGCGACCTTCATGGCCCGCCGCGACGAACGCGGCCGGCCACCGTTTGTGCGTGATCGCGTGGCATGGCTCGCCGACCAGCGCTCGTTGGCCTGCGATCTGGTCGAGGTGGGAGGCAAGCCGCTGAAGATCGAGGCCGACAACACGTCAGCAGCCGACCTGGCCGGAGGCGTGGAGGCCGCCGCGGCGGCGGCGGGCCTGCTCGACATCGAGGTGGTGCGGACGACCGACGAAGCAGGGAAGGGCCGTGGCCGCAACGTCATCCGTCTCAGCGGCCGGCCCGACCCGGCGGCCCGCTACACGGTCGAGTCGATCGACGTCACCCGGACCCGCTCCCGGCCCTATCCGCCGTTCATCACCAGCACGCTCCAGCAGGCCGCCAGCAGTCGGCTCGGCATGTCGACCGACCGCACGATGAGGATTGCCCAGCAGCTCTACGAGGGCATCGACCTGCCCGACGAAGGCCGCGTGGGCCTGATCACCTACATGCGAACCGACTCCACGAACCTCTCCCGCGAGGCGATCGACATGGCCCGCCGCTATCTCGAGCAGCGGCATGGAGCGGCCTACGTGCCCGAGAAGCCCCGCTCCTACACCAGCTCCAACGAAAGCGCCCAGGAGGCCCACGAGGCGATCCGGCCCACCGAAGCCGCCCGTGAGCCCGACCTGATCGCCGCGGCCCTCAGCGACGAGCAACTGAAGGTCTACCGGCTGATCTGGCAGTGCTTCGTGGCCTGCCAGTCGACGGATGCCGAATGGGATTCGACCAGCGTCCGGATGCGGCGAAGCGACCGCGACTCCGGCGCCGTCTTCAAAGCCAGCGGTCGCGTGCTCCGGTTTGACGGCTTCTATGCGATCAGCGGCACGCCGCGGGACGACGGCGATCAGGTGCTCCCCGACTTCGACAAGGGAACCAAGCTGGCCCCGTTCGACATCGAGCCGCGGCAGAAGTTTCAGGCGCCGCCCCCGCGATTCACCGAAGCCACGCTCGTGAAAAAGATGGAGGAAGAGGGGATCGGCAGGCCTTCGACCTACGCCAGCATCATCAACGTGATCGAGAACCGTGGCTACGTGACCCAGCAGGACCGGCGGTTTCATGCCACGGCGATCGGCGAGGCGGTGACCGGGTTCCTCAAACGCGGCTTCCACGATCAGTTCATCGAAATTGGCTACACCCGCGGGATCGAGCGGGAACTCGACCAGGTAGCGCAGGGGGCCAAAAAGTGGACAGACATGCTCCACGAGTTCCACAGCGAACTGTCGCCGAAGCTCGACCAGGCGCTGGATCAGCCGCACGAGAAGGGTAAGTCGGAGCCTTCGCTTTACGCCTGCCCGGAATGCGGCCGGCGGCTGGAATATCGGCTCGGCGGCAAGGGGGAG
>QWQL01000086.1 GCA_003670825.1 Planctomycetota bacterium | reverse complement strand
CGCGAGAATGCCGTACAGCGCGTCGATCTTCGGCTGGAGCACCGCCGCCTTCTTCTGGGCCTCGCTGAACAGCAGCGCGAGCGCGCCGTCGTCCTGCCGCGGAAACTCCATTCGCGGGTCGTTCATCGCCGCCACCTCGGCACTCCGCGCCGCATCCACGAGGGACTTCATGGCCCGATTGCTCGCGAGCAGCTGGTCGATCTTGGCCGCCGACTGGTAGTCGGGCCGATACGCCCGCATCACTTCCGGATCAAAAAAGTATCGGAGGCCCGACGCCATGTCGGCGACCTCGCTGTCACCCACACGGCCGCCAGCCTGGCGATTGGCGTGCACGCAGAAATAGATACCGCCTGTCTCGGCACAGAGCTTCGACAGGCTGAACGGACCGAAGCCGGAATCGATCGGCTCATCCCCATCGCGGCCCGACCGAACCCGCACCATCTCCGGATAGAGCGTCTCGGGCCCCTGCTCCACCACGGCCCACTGGACGTCGTCGGCATATTTCGGATCGAACTCCTTGAACTTGATCCGCACGTCACGCATCCCAAACGGCGCTGGAACCCCGACCACGTAGACCCGCATCGCCTGCGTGCGGCAGTAGGCTGTAACCTGATCGGCGTACTGCTGGTCGTTGCCAACCTCGTCGGTGAATGCGATGATCATCACGTTTCGCTTAGCCGATGACACCCGCACCTGCTTGGCCTTCTTTGCGGCCTCGGCGATCGCGGTGAACGTCATCTCCACTCCCAGTTCATCGACCGGGATCGATTCGATCGCGGCCACGACGGGAGCCGTCTCCTGCGTGGGCTCTGTGATCACGGGCGTTACTTTCTGACCGTACGCAAAGACGAGGTTGAGCAGTTCGTGGCCATGAGACTCACGGCCTGTGCCACCGAGTTCCTCGAACACGCGGCCGAGACGCCCCGCGATTTCCTGCCGCTGCCCGGCGAGGCTGACCGACTGGTCAAACACCCAGCAGACAACGGTCGGCCGCTGCTGCAGCGAGGCGGCAATCTCGACCGTCAGCCTGTCCACCGCGCCGCCGGCGCCGGCCGTTCCCACACCCGTATCGCCGGCGCCCAACCGGCCGACCTCCAGAAACTCTCCGAGTTCCGCCCCGGTGGGAGCCATGTCGATCGGAGCCACAGCGATTTCACCCCCCACCACCTCCGCGACATCGATCAGCACCGTCGGGTCGTCGGCCACAACCGGGGCGACGGCCATGGCAATGTCAATCGTGGTGGTCTCCGCTGATGCGGCCGACTCCCGCTCCTCAGCCAGCGTCATTTCCGGGGCGACCAGCAGGTCTTCCTCCACGGCCTGGCTCGGGGCGAGGATCGTGATTGCCGTATGGCTCGGCTCCGGCCTCTGGATCCCAACCAGGGCCATCGTCAGGAGCACGCCGATGTGAATGACGAGGCTCATGACCCAGGCAGGCGTATCGCCGTCGAGCGGAGTTTCCTCCTTGCCCGTCCACGTCTGCCACCAGCGTTTTGCGGAACTCAGCACGGACATGCCAGCTCCCCATTCTGCCAGGAGATCGCCCACGGAAGGCCGGCCGGCCGCGTGTGACCGCCCGGTGGAAGTGTACGCCTCACACTCGTTATTCTACGCAGCGACGGTCTGTTCCGCCGTCATGGCCACGAGGCCGGCCGGCCGGCCGGCGAATCCATGTTGCACGCTCCGCTCCAGACCGTCTGGTTCCGTTCGCTGGCTGCCCTGTTCATCGCGGTTTTGCTGGCCCCCCTGGCCGAGCAGGCCCATGGTCAGCCCGCCGCCCCTGCCACACCCGCCGCCCCTGCCACACCGGCCACGGCCGAGAAACTCGCGCTCCAGACGAGCGACGGTGTGACTGTGGCAGCCTGGTATTACCCGATCCCCAAGGATGCCCGTCCCATCGGGGCGGTGATCTTGGTGCACGACCTCGGGGGCTCGCACCGCACCGTCGAACCGCTCGCCAAGGCCCTGCAGGCGGCCGGATGCGTGGTCGTGGCACCTGACGTGCGGGGCCACGGCGAATCGCGGGTGGCGACTCTTCCCGACGGGCAGGATGACCAGTCAAAGCTGCTCAAGAAGCCCGACTTCGACCAGATCGCCGCGAGCCGGGGGGGCCGCATGCGGGATCAGCCAGGGGTCTACGGTGACATCGAATCCGCCCGAAACTGGCTCAAGAAGCAGATGGCCGTCGCTGGGATTCCCAAAGACACACCGTTGTTCGTGGTCGGCTCCGGGCTCGGGGCAATGCTCGCGGCGAACTGGACTGCCGCAGACGCCATGTGGCCCGATCTCGTCAGCGGCCCCCAGGGGCGGGAAGTGGCCGGGCTGGTGATGATCAGCCCGTCGTTCGCGACCAAGGGCTACTCGCTGGCTCCGGCGCTCGCTAATGAGTTTGTGAGGCGGGCCGTCCCCGTGCTGCTGATCGCCGGAGCCACCGATCGTGACGCGATCAAGGTGTTCGATCAGATCAAGCGGCAGCGGCCCAGGGAGTGGTTTGACAACCGCCATCCGCATCAGCCTGCCGGTGGAAAAGACAAGGATGCCTCGCCGTGCGAGGTGGCTGAGGCCTCACTGGTGATGCTTGTGAGCCAGGCGGATCGCAGCGGCGACGCCTTGGCGAGCCTGCGGTCGGCTGATGCTCGGGCCAGGGCGGGCGACCCGTCGGCCCTGATCACCGGCTTCATGCGGCTCGCCGCCACCAAAAACCCGTGACCGGCTACGGCAGCCGGAGTTCCATGCCCGGCGCTACGAGATCGGGGCTCCGCAGCCGGTCCCGATTCGCCTCCCAGATGCGAGCCGCCGCCCGGCGATCGCCGTAGAACCGTTCCGCCAGCGTTTCGAGCGTTTCGCCGGGGGCGAGCCGCACGGTTCCCCGCGCGGCTGGGGGCGGCGACGGATTGGCCGCCTGCTGGCCGTCGAGCCAGGCGGCCGCAGCGACCGGCAGGGCCGGGACGGCACGGGGCGAAGCAGCGGTCGGCGGGGGCTCGATCGCCCGCACGCCAGCGGCGGAGACCGTCGGCACGCCTTGAATGGCCCACGGCGGCGGCAGCCGCAGTTCCGCACCGATCGGGAGCAGGTTCGGGTCGGGAAGCACGTCCCGGTTGGCCGACCAGAGTGAGCCGGCAGCACCCGCATGACCGTAAAACCGCGTGGCGATGCCAGTCAGGTCGTCACCGTCCCGCACCCGATAGGTTGCGGGCACGCCCTGAGCCGCCAACGGCGGGCTCACCGCCGCGGGCGCCGGCGATCGGGGATCCATCCACGCCACGACCGGAGGCGGGGCGGCGTGGGCGTCCAGCAGCGGCGGCGGGGGCACCTCGAGGGTTGAACGGTAGGTGGCGTTGAACCCCGACGCATCAGCCGCCGCCGCGCGTGAGACCGGGGGCAGCTGGTCAGGAGGGGATGGGGGCGTGTAATCCGGCCGCGGCGTGATTGGCGGCGGGAGAGACTCGTCGGGAACCAGCCATTCCCGCGGCGCGGCGGCGGCGAGCGCCGGAGAGGCTCCGGGTGGTGGCATCGCAGCGGTGTCGATGACCCCACCCACGGCGGGCCCCTGGTTCGTCGTCGAGGCCTGCCACGCCTCGGCCACCAGCCGCCCATACGGCACCGCCAGCGCGACGCCGCCGGCCACCATGGCGGCTCCGGTCACGAAACGAACTCCATTCACCAGCCTGCCCACGTGCGCCTCGCTCTGCCCAGAGAGGAATGCCGGCCGCATCCCTCGCCAGGCAACCATGACTCCCGCAGGCCGACCAGGCCGAGCTTCGATGCCCGTCGGCCCCTGTCATCCGACGGCCTTGGACCGCACCAACGGCGCAGGCCGCAGGGTCTTCCCAGGATGCCAGCCCGCGGGGCTGTGCCGCCGCATGCGACGCCGTAGCATCCAGGGCCCGGCGACGCCGTGGCCCGAGAACCGCCCAGGCCGGGCTACGCCGTCGCCGTCGAGCGTGACGGCTGCTCGCCACCGGAAAACGCCCGCTGCAGCCACAGCACGATCGGCGACGCGATGTAGATCGTGCTGTACGACCCGACCACGATTCCCACCAGCATCGTGAACGCGAAGGCATGGATCCCCTGCCCGCCGACGGCGTACAGGATGAGCGTCGCCAGGAATGCCGTCCCGGACGTCAGGATCGTCCTGCTCAGGGTCTGGTTCACAGCCTTGTCGACCATCGCGGCCGACACGTATCGTCCCTTGCCCCTCAGTTCGCGAAGCCGGTCGAAGATCACGATCGTATCGTTAATCGAAAAGCCGATGATCGTGAGCAGCGCTGCCACCACGTCGAGGCTGATCTTGAAGTCGTCGACGAGGGCCCAGCCCAGGTAGGGGGCGACATAGGTGCTCAGGGCCAGGCAGGCGACGGCCACGAGCACGTCGTGTGCCAACGCAATCACGGCCGCCAAGCCGAAGGCGACGTTCTGAAAGCGGATCCAGACATACAGCACGATCATCAGCAGGCTGGCGAGCAGGGCGTAGATGGCGGTGACCTTGGTGTTCCCGGCCACCTTGCCGCCGATCGTGTTGGCGGCGAGATAGACCGGAGTCTCGGCGAGCGACGCCTTCACTCCCTCGAGAATGCCGCGCGTCGAGGCCGCGTCGAGCGTGGTTGACAGCGTCCAGTCGCTGCAGGCCCGCCCCGTAACCGCTGCGGACTCGGTGGATGCGATGTCGAAATCCGCATCACCGATCTTCTCGGCCTCGAGCGCCGCCTTGACCGTCGCCCGGAGCGTCGGCCGGCTGATCTTCAAGGGAAAGCGGAGTTTCGCGATCGTGGTCGGCACCGACTCGGCCGCCGCATCGCCCGCCTTACCCTCACCCTTCTCCACGGCGGGAGCGGCCTTCGATGTCACCTCGATGATGTCCATGCCGTATGTCGCGAGCCGACCTGGAAACAGGTCGCGGATCGTCGCCTCCACGTCCCGCGCCTCATCGCCCCGCAGCGACGTATCGATCTTGTACCGCAGATCAGGGGCGCTCCCGGGCGTCGATACCGAGCTCACCGCGGCGTCTGGGAGTGTCGCGACAGCCTCGCGAACGGCGGCGATGCCGAGCGGTTGGTCGGGCTTGAACTCCACCTGCACGCTCGTGCCACCCGTGAAGTCGATGTCGAAGAGTCCCTGGCCCCGCTGCCAGGCGGCCGCCAGGCCCGCCAGGATGAAGAGCACCGAGCCGATGATCGCCGGCTTCATCCACTTGACGAACTGGAAGTTGGGCTGGCCGAAGATCCGAGACATCGAGAGCGACGTGATCCAGCGGTTTCGCTCGGCGAGATCGAACACCACCCGCGAGCAGAACACGGCCGTGAACAGGTTGAGGAGCAGGCCGAAGAACAGCGTGATGGCAAAGCCCTTGAGCTGGTCGGTGCCGATCGCAAACAGCACGACCGCCGTGATCAGCGTGGTCAGGTTGGAGTCGATGATCGTCGACAACGCCCGCTGGAAGCCGTTGCGGATCGCCATCCGCACGGCGGCGCCGCGGTCGATCTCCTCCCGCATCCGCTCGTAGATCAGCACGTTGGCATCAACGGCCATGCCCACCGAGAGCACGAGGCCGGCGAGACCGGCGAGGGTGAAGGCGGCTTTGAACGAGATCATCACCGCCACCACGAGCAGGATGTTGAGCAGCACCGCGAGGTCGGCGACCAGCCCGGAGAACCGGTAGTAGGCCAGCATGAAGGTCAGGACCAAAAGTGTCGCCATGAGCATCGCCAGCCGGGCCGACTTGATCGTGTCGTCGCCGAGCTGTGAACTGATCCGCTGCTCGCTGATCGGCTCGCTCCGCAGGGCGGCCGGCAGGCTGCCCGCATTGAGTACCTCGACGAGGAAATCGACCTCGGGCTGCTTGAAGTTGCCGGTGATCTGGCCGAACGACGTGATCGTGCTCTTGATCGCTGGCGCCGACTGCACCACGTCGTCGAGCAGGATGCCGAGCCTGCTCTGAAGACCGTTGGCCGGGTCGGGCAGGTTGCGGCCGGTGAGCAGCCCGAACCGCGCGGCACCGCTGGAGTTGAAGGTGAAGTTCACGCACGGGCTCAGCTGCTCGTCGAGGCTAGGGCTCACCCGGCCCAGATCACCGCCGGTGACATTGAAAGGGTCGGTGATCACGAGCACTTCGAGGCCGCCGTCGGCGGTCTGTCGGGTCACCAATCGGGCATCATCGGATGGATCCATCTTCTTGAGATCGATCTGCACCCATCGAGCGAGCGTCTCTTCTTTCTGCCGCACCGACTGGCCCGCCGTCTTGGCGGCCAGTGCGATCGCCGCCTGATGGCGGACATCGTCGCGATTGGCGAGGATCCGAAACTCGAGCACGCCGGCGCTCGAGACGATCCGCTTGATCAGGTTGGCCTCCGACTGCTCGACGTCGGGAATGATCACCTCGATCTGGTCGAGGCCGTACTGCCGAACGGTGACTTCCTTCTGGCCGCCCGGATTCACCCGGCGACTGACCGCAGCGACGAGTTTGTCCATGGCGACCGGGGCTGGCTCAGGCACCACGTCGTAGTCGATTTCGAGCGTGTCGGCCGAGCCGCGGCGGCCCGCCTCCCGCACGGCCACGCGGTCGAACTCCGCTCCCGTGAGCGTCGCCAGGAAAGCCTCGCGGGCCCGCTCATCGGGCGTTGCCAGCCGTACCGTCACGCCCCCTCCGGCGCGGCGGCGGACGCTGCCCTGGGCGCCCTCCTGCGTCGCGGCCATGCCCTCGATGCGCCGCACCGTGTCATCGACGCGGGCAGCCGTCTGCTTGGAGTTGTCGACCTCGTAGACCAGGATCAAGCCTCCTTTGAGGTCGATGCCCAGCCGCGGCGGCCAGCCCAGCCAGCAGATCACCGCGCCGGCGGTGAGCGCCACGAGCACGGTGGCAATGCGACCCCACATGTCGGTCGCCCGCAGCCCACCCGCGATCAGTCGGGCCACGAGCGTGGGAACGGCGAGCGTCAGCAGCACGATGCCCCAGAGGGCCCAACTCTCCCGCCACCAGGGCAGGGACTCGGCCGGTACCGTCGCGGCCGCCGACGTGACGGCCGACGTGGCCTGGGCCAGAAAACCGAATGCAATGCTCGACATGTTCATACCTGCGGTCTCGTTCCCTGCGTTATTCGTTGAATGCGGAGGCGGATCAGCCGCCCCCGCCGTCGTCTGCCGCCCCGTCACGGAGCACCTTGGCGATACTGGCGAGCGTGACGGTGAGCTTTGCGTTCGATGCCTCGTCCACTTTCAGTGTCACCCGATCCGCCTCGCGCTCGACATTGGCGACCGTGCCATAGATCCCCGACGAGGTCACGACCCGATCGTTTCGCTTGAGGGCCTTGAGCACATCCTGCTGCTTCCGCATCCGTTCCCGCTCCGGCCGGAAGAGCAGGAGGTACGCCGCCGCGGCGATCGCCAGCAGCGGCAGGTACTGGAGGGCGAACGGCAGTTCCGGCCGCTGGGCACCATTGGCCGCTTCAGCCTGGGCGAGGCAGACGGCGGCCCTGGCGAGCGGCATCGGGACGATCAGCAGGAGGGATGTCATGGCGGCAAACGGGAAGGACGGGGACCACGGCGGGCGATCCCACCATGCAAGACCCGCAAATGTAGTGGCCGCCGCGCGCGAGCGACAAGAGCGGTGCGTCGCGTGCGGATGCGACGCGACTCGGCTCACGAGGCCCCTGCGGCCCGCTCCGGAGCGGCCAGCCCCGCGCGGAGTTCGCTGAGCGTCTCCGTGAGCCTGCCCGCGACGACGGCGGCCCGCAGTCGGGCCACCAGCCGCTGATAGAAGGTCAGGTTGTGGATCGAGGCCAGGATCGGGCCGAGCATCTCGCCGGCCATGAACAGGTGGCGAATATACGAACGGGAGTGGCGGCAGGCCACGCAGGGACACCCCTCCTCGAGCGGCCGCGGGTCGGCGGCATGCCGGGCATTCCGCAGGCGGACCTGTCCGGCGAAGGTGTAGACGAGCGAGTTGCGGCCGCAGCGGGTGGGGAGCACGCAATCGAACATGTCGATGCCCGCGGCCACGGCGGCCATGATGTCCTCCGGCTGGCCCACTCCCATCAGGTAGCGGGGGCGGTCGACGGGCAGGTGGGGCGTGGTGACGGCCAGCGCCGCGACCATCGCCTCCGCCCCCTCGCCGACCGACAGACCACCCACCGCGTACCCGGGAAAGCCGATCGCCTGCAGCCGCTCGGCGCTCTCGTGCCGTAGTTCCGCATCGAGCCCACCCTGCACGATGCCAAACAGCGCCTGATCGGGCCGCGTGTGCGCCTCCCGGCACCGCTCGGCCCAGCGGAGGGAACGCCGCATCGCATCTTCGACCACCCGCCGCTCGCCGGGCAGCGCGACGACGTGATCCATCTGCATCGCCACGTCGGCGCCGATCCGCTCCTGGATCCGCATCGAGTTTTCCGGCGTGAAGGCGACAGGACTACCGTCGATGTGCGAACGGAAGAACGCGCCGTCCTCGGTCACCTTCACCTGGCGGGCGAGGCTGAACACCTGATACCCGCCGGAGTCGGTGAGCGTCGGGCCATTCCAGCCCGTGAACGCCGCCACCCCACCAGCCGCCTCGACGAGCGGCTCGCCGGGCCGCAGATGGAGGTGATACGCATTGGAGAGCACCATGCCGGCGCCGGTCTCGCGAACGCGGCCGATGTCGACCCCCTTCACGCTGGCGAGGGTCGCCACCGGCATGAACAGGGGCGTCGGCACGCTCCCATGCGGCGTCGTGAGCACACCCGCCCGCGCCCCACCATCCGTCGCCTCGACCGTGAATGCGAATCCCGGTTGCATGCGGTCAGGCTACCCTGTTTCGCGCCTGAGAGCGCGTTCACGTTATGCCTCGCTTCGTCTCCATGAGCGAGAGCGACTCGGCGAAGGGGGTCGGCGAACGCTCGCGGAGCCTTGGGCGT
>QWQL01000037.1 GCA_003670825.1 Planctomycetota bacterium | reverse complement strand
TCGGCCCCGAGGCGTCAGCGCCTCCCTCCGCATCGACGGCGTCGGCCGCAGGGTGCGAGCTGTTCGTGGACCTCGCCGACCTTGTCGACGTGGATGTCGAGATCGCCCGCATCCTCAAGGAGAACGAGAAGACGGAGGGTTTTCTCCGGGCGAAGCAGGCGAAGCTCGCCGACGAGAAGTTCGCCGCCCGGGCACCGGAGGCGGTGGTGGCGAAGGAACGGGCCCAACTCATGGAACTCGAGGCGAAGCTCGTCAAGGGTGTCGCGGCCCTGGTCGACCTTCGTAGCCGCCAGGAAAAGGCCTGAGACGCCCGGGTGCGGGTGAATCGCAACCGGCGTTCGGGTACACTTTCGGCCTGCAGGATGGCGCACCCGGGCGGTTGCGCCGTCGTTCCCCGTCCGGAGCCCGGGCCATGACCGTTCAGATGGAACTCTCGCGGATCATCATCAGCGAGATCAACGACCAGCAGGTGGTGTATCTGAAGGAGGTCGAGGGCGACCGGACGTTCCCGATCCTCATCGGCCTTTTCGAGGCGACGAGCATCGACCGCCGCGTGAAGAACCACCAGTCGCCGCGGCCCCTCACGCATGATCTCCTCGTGGCGGCGGTGGACCTGCTGGGTGGGGAGTTTCAGGACGTGGTGATCTCCGAACTCAAGGAGCACACCTACTACGCCGTGATTCGCGTGCTCAAGGACGGCGAGGTGGTCGAGATCGACGCCCGCCCGTCCGACGCGATCGCGGTGGCCGTGACCTGCGAGCCGAACCTGCCCATCTACGTGGCGGAAGAAGTGATCGAGAGCGTGCTGGGCGGCTGACCGCCGTCAGACGCCAAAGGCTTTGCGGAGCACCTCCAGCGACTTCTCGCCGTGCTCCGCTCCCACGATCACGTTGAGGCGGACCTCGCTGGTGCTCACCAGGTCGATATTCACCCCCGCGTCGGCCAGCGGCTTGAAAAGCCGGTCGGCCACACCGGCGTGGCTGCGGATACCCACGCCCGTGATCGAGAGTTTGGCGACGTGCGGCACATCGGCGGCCGTGGCGCCCCGCGCCTTCGCGATCCGTCCGGCCACGTCGATTGCCTTGTCGCGGCTCGCCGCGGGCACCGTGAAGGAGATCTCGGCCCGGCCGTTTCGCGGGTGGCTCTGCACGATCATGTCGACGACCAGCCCTGCTCTCCCCACCTCCTCGAACACGTCGGCCGCCACGCCGGGCGTGTCGGGCAGGTCGGTGAAGGTGACGAGCGCCTGCGACGAGTCGAGCAGGCAGTCCTCGATGGCGAGGTCTTCCATACCCTCGAGGCGGCGAACGACGTCGAGCGGGCTCGACTTGGCCAGCCCGCCTCCCGCGCCGCGTGCGGCAGGCTCGCCAGTGGCGTCGTGGAGTCTGAACGCGTGATGGACAGCCTGGACGGCCGCAGGGCCGTTGGTGCGATCGACGAGCACCGAGATCTTGATTTCGCTGGTGGTGATCATGTGCACGTTGATTTTTTCGGCCGACAGTGCCGAGAACATCCGGCCGGCGACCCCCTCCTCGGCCTCCATGCCCACGCCCACCACCGAGACCTTTGCCATCAAGTGGTCGTGCGACACCCCCTCTGCACCGATCGTCTTCGCGACCCGTTCGGTCCGGTCGAGCGCTTCGGCGAGGTCATCCTCGGGGACGGTGAACGAGATGTCGGCACGGCCCGCCTGCCCCACGTTCTGCACGATCATGTCGACCGCAATCCCCGACTCGGCGAGCGCGGAAAACAACGCGTGGCTGGAGCCGGGCTGGTCGGGCGCGCCCTCCAGCGTGATCCGGGCCTCGTCTTTGGCGAGGGCGATGCCGCTCACCGGCCGCTTCACCGCCTGGTCGGACGCCAGGATCAGCGTGCCCGGCATGTCTTTGAAGCTCGACCGCACAACCACCTTCACGCCGAACTTCTTGGCAAACTCGATCGACCGCGAGTGCATCACGCCGGCGCCGAGGCTGGCCAGTTCGAGCATCTCGTCGTAGGCGATCGAGCCCAGGCGGCGGGCGTCGGGAAGCATGCGGGGGTCGGTGGTGTAGATGCCGTCGACGTCGGTGTAGATCTCGCAGAGATCGGCGTCGAGTACGGCGGCCAGGGCCACCGCGGTGGTGTCGGAGCCGCCGCGGCCGAGCGTGGTGATGTTCCCGTTCTGGTCGATGCCCTGAAATCCTGCCGCAATCACGATCGCGCCTGAGTCGAGGAGCTGCTTGACGTGATCGGTTGAGATGGACTTGATTCGGGCCTTGGTGTGGGTCGAGTCGGTGCGGATGCCGATCTGCGCTCCGGTGAGGCTCACCGCCTTGTGGCCGGCGGCCTGGATCGCCATCGCGAACAGGGCCACGCTGACCTGCTCGCCGGTGGAGAGGAGCATGTCCATCTCGCGGGCGCTCGGTCGGTCGGTGATCTGCTTGGCGAGGTCGACGAGGATGTCGGTCTGGTGGCCCATGGCGCTGACCACGACGACCACCTGGTCGCCCGCCCGGTGCCGCGCGATCGCCTTGTCGGCGGCCGCCTTGATCTTGGATGCATCGGCGACGCTGGTGCCGCCGAACTTCTGCACGACGAGGGCCATCTCATTCGCTCCGTTTCAAAAAGGTGTCAGCCACCAAATCTGGGCAAGCCAGCAAATCCAGGCAATGGGTAAACGACCTAGATTTGGTGGCTGACACCTTTTTTTAGGAAGTCACCCATCAGCTGCCAGCCGGGCTCGATGCGCCGGCCCGAGGCCGCGGCGGCGACTTCATCGTACGTCGTCTGGCCGGAGGCGGGGATGTCCGTACCGGCCATCACGAAGGGCACGTGGCCTCGGGAATGGGTCTTGGTGGCGATGAACGTCGGGTGGTCGGGGCAGACCAGGATCCGGTGGTCGCCCAGCGTCGCGAGGTGGGAGGCGATCGGAGCCACGATCTTCGCGTCTATTTCCTCGATCGCCTTCACCTTCTCCGCGGCGTCGCCCTGATGGCTCGCCTCGTCGGGGGCCTCGACGTGGACGCAGACGAGGTCTGCCGTGGCGAGCTCGGCGATCGCCGCCCGGCCCTTGGCCGCGTAGTCGGTGTCGAGGTAGCCAGTGGCCCCAGGCACCTCCAGCCGTTTCCAGCCGGCGAGCGCCGCGAGTCCGCGGAGCAGGTCGACGGCGGTGATCATCGTGCCGGACGTGCCGTATTTCGAGACGAAGGGCTCGAACGCCGGCGCCCGTCCGACGCCCCACAGCCAGACATGCGTGGCCGGCCGTCTGCCGGCCGCGATGCGGGAACGATTCACAGGGTGGTCTGCCAGCCACGTGGCACTCGCCGACATGATGTCGGTGAGCAGCCGGCTGCCAGCGCCCCGCGGGAAGTCGTCAGCCACCGACTTGTCCATCAGGTCGTGCGGCGGCGTGGCCCGCAGGCTGCCGTCGAACGGCGGCGGGCCACCGGTGCCGCGGTGGATGAGCAGGTTGCGGTAGCTCACCCCAGGCACGAACGACCACGAGCCGGCGAGTTCCGGAAAGTCGGCCTCGAGCCCCTTCTGGGCGGCGGCCAGCAGCTCGGTCGCCTCGGGGTTGGTGATATGCCCGGCCGTGAAGTCATCCATCGTGTCGCCGACCACGGTCACCAGATTGCACCGCACGGCCCAGTCGTCGGGACCGAGGTGGATGCCCTGGGCGGCGGCCTCCAGCGGCGCCCGGCCGGTGAACGAGACCAGCGGGTCGTAGCCCATCAGGCTCATGCAGGCCACCTCCGAACCTGGCGGAAGGCTCTCGGGAACGTGGTTGGTGAGGCCGACGCATCCGCGGGTGGCAAGGGCGTCGAGAGCCGGCGTGCGGGCGGCTTGGAACGGTGTCTTCCCGCCCAGCGATTCCTGCGGCTCGTCGGCGGCCCCATCGGGGATCACGATCACGAACTTCATAGAGATACCTTTCGTGGCCGGGTCACTCGTCGAGAACGCTCAGGCAGACGGTCTTGCCCGACACCACGTCGGAGGCGTCGATGTGAGCCACGGCTCGCTCGACGGCGGCCGTGCTGCAGGCGTGGGTCATGATGACCAGCGGCACCGCGGCACCGCTCGCCCCCGACGGATCGTGCTGAATCACCGAGGCGATCGAGATGCCGTGCTCGCCGAGAATGCCTGTGATCCGCGAGAGCACGCCGGGCAGGTCGTTGACGCAGACCCTGAGGAAGTGCTTCTCCAGCGTGTCCATGCCGCCCATCCGGGCCGCCGGGCCGTCGGTATCGAGCACGCCCGTGGTGCGGAAAGTGATCGCTGCCCGGCCCACCACCGTGTCGATGATGTCGGCCACGACTGCCGACGCCGTGGGCATCTGGCCGGCACCCAAGCCGTGGAAAAACATCCGGCCGACGGCGTCGCCCACCAGACTCACCGCGTTGTAGGCCCCTCGCGTCTCGGCGAGCGGTGTGCCCACCTTGACGAGTGCCGGGGCCAACCGCATGGCAAGCTTGCCGCCGCTGCGGCTCGCCACGGCCACCAGCCGGATGCGGTAGCCGAGTTCGCCGGCGTAGGCCATCAGGTCGCTATCGACACCCTCGATGCCCGTTCGCGGGATGTCGCCCCATGGCACCCAGACGCCGAAGGCGAGATGCGCGAGGATGGCCAGCTTCTGCGTGGCGTCAGTACCATCCACATCCATCGCGGGATCGGCCTCGGCGAATCCCTTTGCTTGAGCGAGTTTCAGCACGTCGGCGTAGTCGGCCCCCTCTTCTTCCATGGTCGAGAGGATGAAGTTGCTCGTACCGTTGAGGATTCCGCGGATGCTTTCGATGCGGTTGGCCGCCAGGCATTCGGCGATCGCGGCGACGATCGGGATGCCGCCAGCGACGGCGGCCTCGAAGGCGATCGAGCGGCCCTTCTTTCGGGCGAGCTCGAAGAGTTCAGGGCCATGTTCGGCGAGCAGCGCCTTGTTGGCCGTGACTACGTCCTTCCCGTGCTCGAGAAGGTCGATCATCATCGAGCGGGCCGGCTCGAGTCCGCCGACGAGCAGCGCCGCCACCGTGATCGAGGGGTCGCGGGAGACATCGCGGATGTCGGTCGACACGCGATCGGCTGGCAGCCGCAGCCCACGGTCGCGGGCCGGATCGCGGCAGACCGCCCGCTCCACGACGATCGGCCTACCTGCATGCCTCGTGATGTGGTCGGCCGACTCCATGAGCAGGCGGACGACACCCGAGCCCACGGTGCCAAGGCCGACGATGCCGACGCGGACGGGTTGGGTCATGGGATGCATGGGCTCCGGGGCGAACTCGACTGGCGGGGAAGTCCGATCGTAATGAGCCCCGGCCACGGCGGAAAGCGTGGTCGACAACGTCGCAGGGAACTGCAGGCGGCGACCGCGACGGTTGTCCGGCTTGCACGGCGTGTGAGGCTTCGCCCCGCATGCGTGGTCGCCGCGACGGCCGGTGACACCCGCCCGCCTGGGTCGCTGCCATGATCAGCCCGTGATCATCTGGCGGTAGGCCGGCGGCCCGGCGTAGGCAACGCTCCCGGTGAGGTCGGCCACCGTGCCGCCGGCGACGCGCGGTGCTCTGGCGGGCCATGGGGGTGTGATCTGCGGTGTCTTCGTGGTGGTCTGCCGTGGATCCGTCCTGACCAGTACGCTGTCACGCTCGCACCGGTTCCCCCGTTGCCTTGGTTCACGACTCCACAACAATGATATCTCTCGGGTTTCACCCTTGGGTGTCACACGTTTATGGGGCCCCGTCCCGTCACCCGTGCCCAGGAGAGCCCCCGTGGAATCCGTCGCCCGCGAGTTTTTGTTCCGCCTGCTCAAGACCCCGAGCCCCTCCGGCTACGAGCAGCCGATCCAGCAGGTTGTCCGCGAATACCTCGGGGCGTGTGCCGATTCGGTCACGACCGATTCCCACGGCAACGTCATCGGGGCGAAGAACCCCGCCGCCCCGATGCGGATGCTGCTCGCCGGCCACTGCGACCAGATCGGCCTGATTATCCAGTACATCGACTCCGACGGCTTCATCTCCGTCCAGCCGATCGGCGGCTGGGATCCGATCCAGCTCGTCGGCTCCCGCGTCACGATCTGGACGGCGTCTGGACCGGTCACGGGCGTGATGTCTCGCAAGCCGATCCACCTGCTCACGGAGGAAGAGCGGAAGGTGGTTCCCAAGATGAAGGACCTCTGGATCGATATTGGCGCCGAGAACAAGGCCGACTGCGAGAGCGTGGTCCGCATCGGCGATGCCGTGACGCTCGAACTCGAGGTGCGGCTGCTCCGCCGCAACCTCGCCTGCTCCGTGGCGATGGACGACAAAGTAGGCCTGTGGGTGGTGCTGGAGGCCTTCCGTCGCGCGGTGGCCGCCGGCCCCCTGCCCTGCGGTCTATTCGTGGCCTCGACGGTGCAGGAGGAGATCGGCCTCCGCGGAGCCCAGACGAGCTGTCACGGCGTCGATCCCCACGTGGCGATCGCCGTCGACGTCACCCATGCCACCGACTGCCCCACGATCGACAAGAAGTCGGAAGGCGACGTCGCGCTCGGCAAGGGGCCGGTGGTGTTCCGTGGGCCCAACATGAATCCGCACGTCGTCGACCGGCTCGTGGCCGCGTCGAAGGAGAGGGAGATTCCGATTCAACTGGCTGCCCCGGCGCCGACGACGAGGATGTCGACGGTGACGTCAGCCTGACTCCCGGCCATGCCCATCGCTACCACCGGTGATGCACGAGGGGTCGGACGAGCGAGTCGTAGACCTGCCGCACGGCCGTCAGCGCTTCAGGCGACGGGGGCGGCAGGTCGGCCGCCCCCGCGTTCTCGACCACGCGGGACGCGTTGCGGGCGCCCGGGATCACGCAGGTCACGGCCTCGAAGGCGAGGATCCAGCGGAGGGCATACTGGGCGAGCGTGACACCCTCCGGCACCAAGGGCCGCAGCTGATCGACCGCCGCGAGCGCCGCTTCGTAGGGCACGCCCGAAAACGTCTCCCCCTTGTCAAACGCGGCCCCCTCGCGGTTGAACGTGCGGTGGTCGTCGTCAGGGAAGCTGGTGTCGCGGGTGAGCCGGCCCGAGAGCATGCCGCTGGCAAGCGGTACGCGGGCGATGACCGCCACCCGTCGCCGCACGGCCTGCTCGAAGAAGAGCTCGGCGGGCCGCAGCCGAAAGGCGTTGAAGATGATCTGCACGCTCTGCACGTTCGGGTATTCGATCGCCTTGAGCGCCTCCTCCACCTTCTCCACGCTCACGCCGTAGAAGGCGAGCTTGCCGGCGGCCACGAGGTCGTCGAGGGCGGCGAACACCTCGGGCCGATAGTAGACCTCGGTCGGCGGGCAGTGGAGCTGGATGAGGTCGAGCCGCTCGACGCCCAGGTTTATAAGGCTGCGGTCGACGAAGGCGGTGAGGTTCTCGGCGGTGTAGCCAGCCGCCACCTGCGGCGAGAGCCGGCGGCCCGCTTTCGTGGCCACCCGAAACGGTTCCGGCCGCTCGCGGCGAAGCCTACCGATGAGCCGCTCCGAGCGGCCGTCGCCGTAGACGTCAGCCGTGTCGAAGAAGTTGATGCCGGCATCGAGGGCCGCATGGAGGGCCGCCATCGACTCGTCGTCGTCGGCCCCACCCCAGGCCCCGCCGCCGATGCCCCAGCCGCCGAAGCCGATCTCCGACACCCGCCAGCCGGTCCTTCCGAAGGTTCTCGTGTTCATGTTCCGCAGTGTGGAGGATCGGTGTCTACACTTCCAGCACATGCCTGCGAACACCCCCGAGACCCGTGCCGATTCCTGGTGGGCCGACCGCCGGGCGCGGCCCCTCGTGCTGCTCGGACTGGTGATGGTGGCCAGCGGCCTGGCGCACGTGCCGATCTGGGCCATCCTGGGCGGCCCGTGGGAGGGGCCGGTCACCTGGCGGAAGCCGATCCTGTTTGGGATCTCCGGAGGGCTGACGGCGATCTCGCTCGGCTGGGTCTGGTCGATGCTCGGCTGGCGCAGGGGCGACCGGCTGCTCGCCGCAGCGACGGCATGGGCGCTCGTCGTGGAGGTGTTCCTGATCGATCTTCAGCGGTGGCGGGGCATGGGCAGCCACTTCAACCGCGCCACGCCTCTCGACTCGTTGCTCTTCGACACGATGGGGGTGCTGATCGTGGCGGTCACGCTCGTGATCGGCGACCTCACGCTGCGACTGCTGCTCCGCAGGCCCGCCGTGGCGGCCGACATGCTCCTCGCGGCCCGCACCGGGATGCTCCTGCTCTTGATCTCGTGCCTGCTCGGCATCTGGGTGGGGATCTACGGAGAGACGCAGCTCCAGCAGGGGCTCGAGCCCACGCGACTGGGCGCCGGCGGCGTCCCGAAGTTTCCGCATGGCGTCGTGATCCATGCGGTGCAGTGGCTGCCGGCGCTGGCCTTTGGGGCACGGCAGGCGGGTGTCGCGGACGCCGTCCGCTGGCGGCTCGTGGCGCTCTCGGCCACCGGCTCGATGCTGTTTCTGGTCTACGCGGTCGCGCAGACCGCACTCGGTCGGGCGCGGTTCGACGTGGTTCCTGCCACGGCGGCGGTGCTCGGCGTGGCGGTGGCGTGCCTCGCGGCGCCCATCGCCGTCACGGCGTGGGCGTGGCTGGGCCGTCGTCGGTCGCCACCGCCCGCCGCAGCGTGACCCGCGTGACCACGTGGAGCAGAAACCCCACGGGGCCGAGCAGAAAGGTGAGCACGAGACAGACCGTGCGGAGCGGCCACGGGATCGCGAGTCGGACGGCATCGCGGGCGATCCAGGCTCCGACCACCATGTCGAACACGAGGTAGTGGGCCCAGGCCGCCGCAAACACCCAGTCGTCGGCGAACATCGCCTTGAGGCCGCCGATCGTAGAGAGATCGCCGGGCGGCGGGCCGTCCTGCGAGAGCTTCCAGCCGATCACCGCGGCATAGCCGGCCGCGAGCACGGCGGGCACGAC